>JBCDLV010000001.1:0-51443 GCA_038744895.1 Bacteroidota bacterium
TCCGGTTGTCTCCGGGAGGCCGCCCTCGAACAGGCGCTCCACGAACGTCGGCGCCTCGCCCGCGAGCCCGGCCAACTCGTGCTGCGAGAGCGGGTGGAGCCGGAGCACCTCCATCCGACCGGCGAGCGAGTCGGAGAGGTGGGGTACGAGGAGGACGTTGGCCGACCCCGTGAGCAGGAATCGCCCCGGGGTCCGGTCGCGGTCGACGGCCGACTTCGCCTGGTCCGGGCCGGTCCAGCACACGCGCGGGTCGGTCAACCGGAACCAGACGTTCGCCGCACCCGGTGCCCGCGAGGCCGTCGCCACCGAGGCGGCGCCGGTCGGGCTCGACTTATCCGTCTACCCGAACCCGGTGCGGGACCGGGCCACGGTCGCCGTCGACCTCCCCGAAGTGGCAGGCGTCCGGGCCGAGGTGTTCGACGCGCTCGGGCGGCGCGTGGCCACCGTCGAGGCGGGCCGCCTCGGGGCCGGGTTCCAGTCGGTGCCGCTCGACCTGGGCGCTGTGCCGGCGGGCCTCTACATCGTCCGCGTGACGGTGGGCGGTGAGGTCGCCACGCAGACGATTACGGTCGTCCGGTAGTCTCAGGGCATCGTCCTGCGCAGTGGGAGGAGACCGTTTCAGCCGGCCACCGACGTTAGGGCGCGACGATCGCTCACAATCAACGAGGGGGGTACAGGACATCCACTGCTCAGCGCTGGGGCGGTATTGCTAGTCCGCCTCTCAGGTGGTAGCCTCCGTAAACCTCGTCCAGACGGCGACCTTCGGATCTATCATCAAGAGCACGACGTGGACCCTCGCCGGCCATGCCCGACGGCAAAAAGAAGAAGGCTACGTTACCTCTCTTCGGCGACGCTCCCTCCCGCTTGGATCCGCACCCCCCTCCGAGGGCGCGCCCTACCGAGGCCGATGCCGCCGTGCCAGCCTTGGCCAAGGTCCCCCGAAAGCCTCTCGGCTCGAACCGACGCCGAGCAGAGGAGGGGGGGCGTCCACCCCGGACGTCGGTGTCATGCCTGACCCTTATCACCAGGGCCACATCTGCTTCCGGTGGGCCTCTGGCGACCAAGTCGGGTACTCGGCCCACATCGATCCCGATGTCAGCTTCGCCCTCAAGGTGGCGGCGACCCTCGGTGAAGACTCCTGGG
The DNA here is from genome assembly GCA_038744895.1 of Bacteroidota bacterium. Taxonomy (GTDB): domain Bacteria; phylum Bacteroidota; class Rhodothermia; order Rhodothermales; family Rubricoccaceae; genus Rubrivirga. The sequence goes on from JBCDLV010000001.1 coordinate 1,144, forward strand.
GTACCAACGTCAACCAAGCGCTCCGAGACCTGAGGTACGGCGACTGACGCCATGGCGGACTACGACTTCCGGACGCTCTCGCCGATCGACTTCGAGCACCTCGTCCGGGACCTTCTCGCGGCGGAGTGGGACGCCCCCGTCGAGTCCTTCGCGCCCGGGCCGGACGGCGGCATCGACCTCCGCCACACCGACGCCGAGGGCGCCGTCACGATCGTCCAGTGCAAGCACTACGCGGGGTCCCGATTCGACCGGCTGCTCAGGGACGTCCGCGCGGAGGCCCCGAAGGTCGAGATCCTGGACCCCGACCGCTATGTCCTCGTAACGTCCAAAGACCTCACGCCTCCCAACAAGAAGGCGCTCGGAGACGCTCTCGGCCGCGAGGCGACGATCCTAGGCCGGGGCGACCTCAACGGCCTCCTCGTGCGGTACCCCGAGGTGGAGCGCCGCACGGTCAAGCTCTGGCTCGCGTCGAGCGCCGTGCTCGACCGTATCGTCCACTCCGACATCCTCGTCCGCTCTCAGACCACGGCCGACGCCCTCCGAAACACTCTCAGGCTCTACGTCCAGGGCCGATCCCATGCCAAGGCGCAGGCCATCCTCCGCGACCTCCACTACTGCGTCATCGCAGGCGCTCCGGGGATCGGGAAGACGACCCTCGCTCAGGTCCTTGTCGCTGACCACGTGGCCCGCGGGTACGAGCTGGTCCACGTCCGAGGGCACGTCGCGGAGGCCCTCCGTGTCCTCCGGCCCGAGCGCAGGCAAGTCGTCTACTACGACGACTTCCTCGGCCAGACCGCTCTCCGCTCCAAGCTGGAGAAGAACGAGGACGCCGACCTCTTGGATCTCATCGAGGCCGTCCGCCGCAGCGACTACACCCGGTTCCTCCTCACGACCCGCGAGTACATCCTCAACCAGGCGAAGCGCGACTTCGAGCGGCTCGCCACCTCGGAGTTCGACTGGCGACGGTGCACCGTCGACCTCGCTAGCTACTCCCGCCTCCACCGCGCCGAGATCCTCTACAACCACCTCTACTTCGCCGACCTCCCCCAGGCGTACCGCGACGCCCTCCTCGCCGACCGCTCGTACCTCCGCATCATCGACCACCCCGGCTACAACCCCCGCATCATCAGCTGGATGACGACGCACCTCCGGACCGCGCGCGTCCCCGCCGAGGCCTACCCAGAGGAGTTCGTCGGGACGCTCGACGACCCCGACCGCCTCTGGCGGCATGCCTTCGAGCGCCAGATCTCGGACGCGGCCCGGTCCCTCCTCTGGACGCTGGTCACCCTCCCAGACCGCACGGACCTCGACGTCGCGAGCGCGGCCTTCGGCGCGCTCCACAAGGCCCGGGTCGGGCCGCAACCCTCCGGTCTCCTCTCGGCGTTCGACGACGCCCTCCGCGAGGTCGAGGGCACCTTCGCGCTCTCGACCCAGGGAGACGGCCGGCGCCCCGTGGTCTCCCTCCAATCCCCCTCTGTGCGCGACTTCCTCGAGGCCCGCCTCCGGGAGGCGCCCCGCCTGGCGTCCGAGCTCGCGGCGGCGGCCGTGTCGTTCGAGCAGGTCTCCTACCTCCACTCAAACGGGCTCGCGCCGCCGGACGCGACCTGGCCCGCGCTCGCCCGAACGTTCGACGGCCCCGCCCCCACACAGGGCGTCACGTCGTTCGGCCCCGAACTCCTCGGGAGCACGACGCGGACCGGCGGGGTCGACCGCCCGGACCGACTGCGCTACATGGTCCTCGCCGCGTGCGAGGTGGGGGAAGGGCGCCTCTCGTCGGATGCCGAGGCCGCCCTCGAAGCGGCAGTGACGACGCTTCTCGGCGTCTCCTCGCCGCGGTCGGACACCCTCCACGAGCTGGTCCAGGCCGTCGCGGCCCGCCCGGCCATCGACCGCGTGCACGGCGACGCCCTCCGAGCCTTCGCGCACGCCCGCCTCGGTGACGACATCGACGAGCTCTCGGACGTCGACCGCTACCTCGCGTTCTACGACGCGTTCATGTGCGCGCCGAAGTACACGGACGCCTACTGGGACGCCCAGGACGTCTTTGAGTCCGTGCGTGATCGGTTCATCGCTGAAGTCGGCCCTGGCGTCGAGTGGATCGGAGACCACGGCGAGGAGACGACCCCCGAGGAGATCGAGGCGTACGACGAGGTGCTCCAGGAGACCGCCGGCCGCCTCGACGTCCCGATCCCGGGGACATGGTCGGTCGCGCTGGACCGGGGCCTCGAAACCGCGAAGGAGGCCGAGGAGAAGGCCTGGCACGACGCCGACGAGTACGGGGGACGCAGCCCATCGCCCCGCGCGACCCGTCCCGTCGGGGACGCTGTCATCCACGCCATGTTCGCATCCCTGCGAGCCTAGCGCTCGCAGCGCGGCGGCCTGCACTTAGTCCGCCTCGTCCGCGGTAGCCGCGTGGTCCGTCATCCGCTCTCGCTCGGCTGGGGCCAGGGCCGGAGAGGTTCGCGCCCTCTCATGGAGCGATGCCAGGCGGGACCGGGACACCTGGACCGGGACGCCGGCGAGGGCGGCGCAGTAGTACGTGTCCAGCGCCGCCGCAGGCAGCGCCTCCACCGCCTCGTCGAGGGAGCCGTACCGGGACGTCAGGAAGCCCTCGAAGTCCGCCACCGCCTCGGTGAGCGCGTCCGGCCCCGCGCCGCCAGGCGCGTCACACAAGACGTACTCGAAGTACACGGCCGAGTTCAGCAGCCACAGACGGAGCGGGTCCTCGGCGCGCAGGAGCCCCTTGGCCTTGTCGAGCTGGCTCCGGGCGTCGTTCTCGAACTTGTCCGTGGAGGGGCCGCCTGGCGAACGGCTCCGGATCGCGATCTCCGCCCGCGTCACTCGGTTGGCGGCCATCTCCACGGCGAGCCGGGCGTCGTCCTCGCGACCGGCATCGCGCAGGTTCGCCACGATCCTCGCTGCCCGGTCCAGCAGCCCCGGCTTGTACGTCTTCCGCTCGGCCACCGCAGACAGCAGGCTGGCCTCGGGGATGCGCGGGAGCGACGACTCCTCCGAGGCGGCGAAGGCGTGGTCGCAGTACGTACGGGCATTCGACCATTGGCCACACGTCGCACACGCGAAGGCCGCCGCCAGGAACCGCTCGTACGCATCGTCTCCGGCTCCCGTCCCGTCGGCGTCGAGCGATTCCGTCAACGCACGGATGCGGTCACTCACGTCCGACCACCGGACCGTCGAGCTCCCGCGGACGAACTCGTAGAGGTCTCGGCCCGGTCCCGCCCGCTCAAAGCGGAGCTCGTAGGGCACGCCCTGGTCCGTCCTCACCTCCTGATCGGAATCGAACAGCTGCTCCGTGCTCTCCGTCAGCAGGGACCCGCTGATCGCCAGCACGTCCACCCGCGTGCTCCACACCGACAGATCCACCGCCCGCTCGTGCCGCGAGAGGAAGCCGACCAGCTGCGACCGCAGCTCGCGGATCTCTCCCTTCTCGGGGGGCACCGCTCCCTGAGAGGCCTCGGCCTCCTTCGCCGCACTGTACTCCTCCCGGACCACGCTCATGGCGAAGTAGTCCGTCCACCGACTCCGCAGCTTGTCCGCCCGATCCTCGAGCCACCACTCCCGGACCCCCAGCGCACGCAGCGGCTCGTCGTGCGCGCGCGCGTCCTGGCCCGTGAGCGACCCGTAGGTCTGGCGGATCGACTCGACGGTCTTCGCGAACTGCTTGAGGTCGTCCATGTGGCCCTTCCGGAGCGCCGCCGTCGCCATCGCGAACGCCCGGACGTGCACGACGGGGGGATGCGGGTGCTTCTTCGACTTGTGCAGCTTCCGCTCCGCCACGTCGACCATCGTCGTGCTCCGGGTGATCAGCGTCGCCGATGCGTACTTCGGCTTCAGCCGGACCCGGTGGAGCAACTCGAGCGCGGCGCCGTCGCGCTGGGCGTTCCCCAGCCTGGCCCCACTCGAATCACGCTTGAGCAGGCGGAGGCGGTGGATCTCCTTCCCCAGCGCCCGCCGGAAGTCGACATCTGGCTGGCTGAGGTCGTCGGGGTCCACCCGGCTATGGAACGCCGCGACTCTAGAGTCGCGGAGCAACGAGCGCAGCCGCATCCAGGTCTCACGGTCCCACCCCGGGCGGAGCGCCCAAAGCACGTGGCTCGCCACCGGCTCCAGCTCTTCCCGCAACGACGACCAGCCGCCCTCCCGGCCTGCGGCCTCGAGCAACTCGTCGACCGCGCTCTCGGTCTCTTTGACACGCTGGGCGATCTCCTCCTGCTCACGCTTCCGTTCCACCCGGACGGTCGCCCCCATCACATGGTGGAGGTACCCCGTAAACTCCAGTTGGTGAGGCGGGAGGAGGGCCGGCTCGTAGTCGAACAGCTGGGCGAGGGTCCCGTACTGAGAGGCCCGCTCGATGTCGCCCGCCGCGTCGCCGAGCGCGTTGAAGTGCGCCGCGTCGGAATCGTCGAGCTCGATGAACGCCCGAACTTCGGAGAAGTCCACGAAGAGGACGCTGGGCGGCCCGCTCTTCATGGCGCGTTTCGCGTACGCCCGTGCGTGGGCCACGTCGCGGCTCAACGAGTGGATGCTCGTCAGGAACCGTTGCTCGTCGATGGGCAGGGAGGAGGGGCTCATGGCTCGGGGGCGCCGTCGTCCGGCGCAGAGTCCGTCCACCCCGGAGCCCCGGGGGGCGGCTCGTCGGGGAACACGAACGCCGTCATCGACTCCTCCAGGGTGGCCCCCACGCTCTCCGCGTTGACGGTCTCTGCCCGGTCCGCGGGGAGGCGGGCCGGGTACGACCGGTTCTCGCTGCTGATCCGGCTCTCGAGGAACCGCGTGAGCAGGAAGGTCTCGCCCGTGGCGTCGCCGCTGTACGGGAGGAGGCTGAAGACGCGCGTCGGACCTTGGAAGAGGATCGCGTACACCGCCTCCCACAGGTCGTCATCGAGGCCCGCAAGGGACTCCGCCAGGACGGCCTCGCCCACGGCGACGGCCCACTCGTCGAAGTACGCCGGGCGGTGGGGCACCGCCCCACGCCGCACGTCGTGGAACAGTCGGGCCGACCAGAACGGCCACCACGTGGGCCTCGCACGGCACAGGATGCGTGTCGTGAGGTAGGGGAAGCGCTCGTACGTCAGGTCGGCGTCGTACAGCCGAAGCGCGAGGCTCGGGGTCGGGTGGGTCCTGACCAGCGGCGCGATGGAGTCGAGGATCTCGCCGATCGAGGGGACGTGGAGCGCTCGCCGACGGAGGGGAGAGCATAACGTGACCACCGAGTCGACCAGGGGCCGGAGGGCCTCGACGCAGTGGACCTCGGCGGCCACGTACGCCAGTCGCTCTAGCCCGCGCTCCACGCCGGGGCGCTCCAGCGTCTCCGAGGCGATCGCGAGGCTCAACGCCCGCTCGAACCTGAACTGCCCCTCGACGCTCAGGTCCGGGTGCTCGTACGCCGCCCGGTACGCCTCGGCCGCCCCGTGCCACGCCGGCGTCCACCGACCGTCGACCGAGATCGGGCTGAACACGTCCTCGAACGCGAACCGTTTGAGGAACACGAGCAGCTCGTCCGGGCTCGACGCCTCCAGGATCTCGTGGTTTCGAATCGGGAGTGCCATGGGATCAGGGGGCGAGGAGGGCGACCACCCGGTCGGTGTGGTGGGTCGTCCAGGTCGACCGGTAGGCACGCGGGAAGTCGCCGTCCAGCCGGAGCAGGTTCTCATGGAGGATGCCGATCGGCCGCCACCGGAACCGCTCCGTGAACGGGATCGGGGCGTGTACGAACTCCACCCCGCCGTGGGTGCACGTCGGGACGTGGAGCGCGTGGGTGCACTCCTCGTCGCCCTCCACGCACAGGCACCCCGCCAGCCCCCCGTCCAGGCTCGTCGGCTGGTGCGTGTCCCCTTCGTCTACCTCCCCGGCCGGGTACTCGATCGCGATCGCCATCCACCCAGGCTGAAAATGAGCCAGTCCCAGACGGCCGCACACCGCCCGCGCGCTCGACGAGGCCGCGGCGACCTCCCCCTTGTGCGTCGCGAACACCACCGGCCGCGGCGCCGTCAGCTCCGCCTCCTCACGGAGGTCGCCCGCCGCGACGCGCCCCCCCGTCCGCAGGTAGCGCCGGGCGATCAGATCGGTCAGGTCGTGCCGGTCGCGTCCCCGCCCCTTCCCGGCACTGAACCGGATGAGGTGCTTGTTGACGTCGTCCCCCGACGAGACGCGGGCGACGCCGTCGGAGAGGGGGTGGGGGTGACCCAGGCGCGCGAAGTGGAACGGGTCCGAGGCGTCGTTGTCCACCTGCTCCAGCGCCTTGTCGAAGGCCTCGGCCGCCCATGCCGGGTGCGGGTCGTCCCGGGTCAACCATACCCGCACGGCCTCGCCGAACGCCCGTTCCAGCACCTCGTCCGTCGGGCGCGTGAACCGGTCGTGGTCCACGTCGAACGCGAGGTCGTTCAGACGTCGAGGCCCCCCCTCGCTCAGGAGGAAGAGCTCGAGGTACTCGGAAACGACGTCGGGTGGATACACGACGGGAGTGCAGGTCGCGGGGTGCAAGGGTACGACTCCGAAGGGATACAAGCACGCGGCAACGTCTGTCTTTTTCTGAGCAACGCAATCCCTGGCGCCTCGGCTGGCGGCACGACGCGTCAGGACAGCGCCCACCGGGGGGGAGACGGCCCACGACAACCAACACCTCGTGCTCCTGGCCGCAAGGCCGTCGGGCCGCGTCGCGGCCCTCGCACGCGCCCGCCGAGGCGGGCGGCCTGGCCCCCGGTCCGCGCGGCGTGGGCGTCGCAAGCGTGCGCCGTCGGCGCTCCCCCGGCTCGGCCGGTGGCCCCGTTCCCTTCCGCGTCTCGCCATGCTCCACCCGTTCCTCTCCGGCCCCGTCGTCCAGCGTCTCCTCACCGTTTCCGGTCCTCTCGCGCTCTACACGCCTCTCGCCGGTCTCCTCGCGTGGGGCTCCGTCTCGCTCGGTCGGCACTCCCCGGGCGGGGTCGTCTGCGGCTTGTTGGCGGTGCTCGTCGGCGTCATCGTCGCCCACGAGATTCGCTACCTCGTCACGGGTCGCTGGCCTCGGCGCCCATGATGGCCGTTCGGGGCTGTTCGCGTTTCCCGATAAGCGTGTCCGCAGCAGGCCGCTCGCCGCGACGCCAACCCGTGGGAAGCAGGGCATCCTGGCCGAATCAGGTCCGGGCATGAGGTCACGCCGACGATGGGCCACGACACGGCCGGGTGAGCCGAGCACGCGTTGTCCCGCGACTCGGACAGCGGCCAACGGTGGCGTGCGGCGGCACCCGGGATCGGGGCGATAAGACACTCGGGCACGGCTCGGGTCTCGCAAGGGACGCCGGGCCTGCGCGCGTGTCCGCGCGCGGACGGCACGGCTCCGTCCTCGCCATGCTCCGGCCGTCGGCTCCGCCTCGGCCCTGCGCGTGGCTCCGGGCGGCCCGTGCGCTTCCCCTGCGCCGCGCCTCGGAGGTCGGCGTCGCCCCCGCTCCGGGGCGCCTCCGTCGCCCCCGCTCCGGGGCGCCTCCGTCTCCACCCGCCTCGCCCGCATGCCCGTCCACGCTGTCGCCCCGTCTCCTGCCGTCTCCGCCGTCGCTCGGCTCCTCCGTTCCGCCCCCGTCGTCGGCGTCTCCGGCAGCCGCGCCCCCGGCGGGGGCTGCGTTCGGGCCGTCACCTGGGCCGTCGGCCAGCTCGCTCCCGGGGTCTCCGTCGTCACCGGCTGCGCGTCGGGCATCGATCGGGTGGCCCGCGGGCTCGTCCCCTCGGCGTTCGTGCTCCGGGCATGCCGCTACGGGCGGGGTCGCGGCAGCTTCGCGCGGCGGTCCACCGCCGTCGTCCGGCGCGTGGCCGCGTCGGGGCCGGGCGCGTTGTGGATCTCGGCTCCGGGGCGGGCCTGTCCCCACGGCCTCTTGCCCTCGGCCTCCTCGTCGGCCTGCTTCGCGGGCTTCGGCTCGGGGTCGTGGGCGTCGCTCGCGCTGGCGCTCGGGCTCGGGCTCGGCGTGCGCACCCTCGTGTGGCTCCCGTCGGGCATTGCGCCTCCGGCGGGGTGGGGGCTCTCGCCCCTCTGTGCCGGGCAGTCTGGGGCCTGGTGGTCGTCCTTGTGAGCACACACTCCTCCCTCAAAGGCAGCGGTCTGTGGACAGGGCGGCCTCTGGCGACGCCCTCCCACACACCTCTGCCTCCATGCGTGCCTCCTCGATGCCGTCGACCACCTCCAGCGTGTCGCTTGCCCGGGCCGTCGAGCGGGCCGTCGCCGCGGGGGCAGCCATCTCGTCCGCGGACCTCTTCGCGCTCGCTGCCGACGGCTTCGGCGGCACCCTCGCCGAGGGCGCCTTCTCGCCGCGCGACGCCCACGACGCCGCCGAGCTCGGCCTCCACCTCCACCTGCTCGGCCTCGGGGTGCCGCTCGGGGACGACCCCGTGGGCGCGCTCGCCGAGGTCGAGTGGCTCTCGTCGCTCCTGCCCAGCCAGACGCGCCGGACGACCGAGCAGAACGACTACCAGCAGTTCTCGACGCCCGCCGCCTACGCGGCCCTCTGCGCCTGGATCGGTGGGGTAGGAGAGGGGCACCGGGTCTTGGAGCCCTCGGCCGGGACCAGCGCGCTCTGCACGTTCGCCCTCATCGCCGGCGCCACGGTTCACGCCAACGAACTGTGCCCACGCCGGGCCGACCTCCTCGCGGTGCTCCTCGCCGAGGCCGGTCAGGACCCCGAGGGGACCCCCCGCGGCACCCTCACGCGCGAGAACGCCAACCACCTCGACGCCATCCTGCCCCCCGAGCTGCGCGCCGACGTCGTGCTCATGAATCCGCCGTTCTCGCAGACCGCCGGACGGCTCGGCCACCGCCGCGTCCCCACCGTCGGAACCGACCACGTGCTCCAGGCGCTCCGCCGTCTCGATTCTGGTGGCCGACTCGTCGCCGTCCTCAGCGCGGGCGTCCACCGGAGCAAGCCCACGTACCGGCCCTTCTTCGAGGCCCTCGACGCCGCCCCCCTCCGTCTCCGGGCCGACATCGAGCTCTCGGGGGCCGTGTACCGCCCCTACGGGACCTCCGTCCACACGCGGCTCCTCGTCGTGGACAACCACGGCGCTGGGGGTAACACAGCGCGCGTGGACGGTGCAGTGGAGACCGCGGAGAGCGCCCTCGACCTCCTCTCCGTGTGTCGGCGCGAACGGTCTTGAGCCGCGGTCTCTCGCACCGCAAACGGTTCGCGACGCGACAGGTCCGCTGCGCCTCCTACCCGTCCGGGGGGCGAGGCGTCGCCAGCCCGGCCAGTCGCGCCCGCACTCGCTGCACCAGCGCCCCGGGTCCCACCACCTCGACCGCCGGGTCCCCCGGCCGGTAGTCCCGCGCGTTGAACGTCACCAGCAGCGGGCACCCCGCCTCGATCGCGGCCACTAGGAGCGGGAGGTCCTTCGCGTCGGCTTTCCCGTCGTGCGCGTCGACTCGGGCAGGGGAGGGGGCCTCCACGACCTCCACGTCTGCCGCGGCCACCAGCCGCCGGAACACGCCCACCGCCGCGGGGACCTTCGCCTCCAGGTTCCGCTCGCACTCCCGGACTGCCTGGCGGCTCGTGACCGCCTCGATCACCGTCGCCTCGGCCAGCCGGAGCACGACCTGGCTCGCGCTCTGGGCGTTCGCCGTCGCGGCCCCCGCGAACAGCACGTCGGCGTCGAGGAACACGCGGAGCCGACCGCCTGACGCCTCACCCATCCGCCTCGCCCGACCGCTCCTGCGCCGACCGCTCCCGCTCGGCGCGTAGGCTCTCCAGCAGTTCTTCGGTCGTGTACCCGGCCTCCACGCGGAGCCGCTCGATTTCGGCCGCCAGCTCGGGTACCACGGCCCCCTTCGGGCTCAGCACGAACACCCCGTCGAGGTCGAGGAAGCTCATCGCGTCGCCGGCCCCAAGCCCATACCGATCGCGGACGGCCTTCGGGATGGTCACCACGCCCCGCTCGCGGAGCTGGACCGTCGGCGCGAACGCCCGGCCCGCCCGCGCCCGGCGGCGCGAGGCGATTCCGGCCCGCTTGGTGTTGGAGGTCGCCATCGGATAATGCAGAAATTCTGCATCAGTATACAAATAGACGTCCGGTGGTCGTCTTGCCGCACTGGCGCGGCCCGTGGACGAGGACGACCGGGGTGTCGGCGAGGGCCTCCTCGGGGAGGGGCCGGACGAGGCGGCGGTAGTGGGGAGGCTCGGCTATGTGGAGAAAGAAGGGCCGGGGCGAATCGAAAAGTCGGAGTGTGCGAATCGAAAGGTTAGAGGCTGCGATCTGGGAGAGTCGAGGCGTAGGAGAGGCCGAGAGCGACCGCGGCCCGTCGCGATGCCGGGCCGGTGGACGAGCCCGCCACCGCGGCGGGCCGGAGCCCGCTGGGAAGGTCCGGGGGCTCCGCACCTCCAGGCCAACCGGAATCCCCGTGGCTCCCTCCGCTCACCCCGCCGCCTCTGGCGCGGCATCGCCCGAGGTCGAACAGCTCGACCTCTTCGCCCTCCTCACGTCGCCGCCGCCGGCGACTCCCCGCGTCGCCACCCTCGGCGCTCATCTGCCTCGCACCCGGCCGACGGTGACCCCAGGGCCGTCGTCTCGATCCGCCTGGCCGTTCGCAGACGCTCGGCCGCTGGCGGTCGAGGCCGCCGGGGAGGTCGAGACCTCTGGCGCGCTCACGGCGAGCGTGTTCGACGCCTACCGCCCGAGCGTCCGCGTGCCGGGCTCGTGCCCTCATCCGACGACGCTTGTCGAGTCGGCCGCGATGGCGGCGGCCACCGCTCCGTCCTGCGACTACCGCCCGACGCTCCCCGAGCACCTCGTGACGGAGGGCCATCTCTCCGACGCCCAGCTCGAGACCATCGTCCGCGCCGGGGCTGCCCATTCGGAGCACCTTCCGGGAACCGGCGACGAGGCCGGACCGCGCCAGGGGTACTTCATCGGCGACGCGACCGGAGTGGGGAAGGGGCGCACGAGTGCGGGTCTCCTCCTCGACAACGTCCTTCAGGGCCGCCGCCGGGCGCTCTGGGTGAGTGAGAACCGGAGCCTCCTCCGCGACGCCGTCCGCGATTGGACCGCGCTCGGCGGCCCGGCCGAGTTCGTCTTCGACCTCGGCGCGTGCAAGGGACCCATCATGCGGGCCGAGGGCGTCTGCTTCGCGAGCTACGACACGCTCAAGGGCAAGCAGCGGGAGAAAGACGGCGTGGAGACCGGGATCGACCGTCTGGAGCAGGTCGTCGCCTGGCTAGCGGCCGGTGGCGACGATTCCGAGTTCGACGGCGTGATCGTCTTCGACGAGAGCCACAACATGGCCTCCGCTCTCGACCGCCAGGGCAGCCGGGGCGCGCAGAGGGCGTCTCAGCGAGCACTGGTAGGGGTCGAGCTTCAGGCCCGCCTTCCCGACGCTCGCGTCGTCTACGCCAGCGCGACGGGCGCCACCGAGGTCGCGAACCTCGCCTACGCCGCTCGGCTCGGCCTCTGGGGCCGGGGCACCCCGTTCCCCACCGTCGAGGCGTTCGTCGAGAAGGTCTCAGCAGGAGGCATCGCCGCGATGGAGCTCGTAGCGAAGGACCTCAAGGCGATGGGGCTCTACCTCGCACGCAGCGTGTCCTACGACGGCGTCGACTACCGGACGCTCGTCCACGAGCTGGAGCCGCACCAGGCGGCGACCTACGACCGGTGCGCCGAGGCGTGGCAGGTCGTGCTCCGCAACCTCCAGGCGGCCCTCGAAGTGACGAAGGCGGACAAGTGCGGGAGGGCCAGGGCCGCGGCCTACAGCCAGTTCTGGGGGGCGCACCAGCGGTTCTTTCTGCACCTGCTGGTCGCGATGTCGGCGCCGAGCCTCATCCGCGACATGGAGGACCGCCTCGGGGCCGGTGAGTCTTGTGTCGTGCAACTGGTCTCGACGATGGAGGCCGCCACCGAGCGCGCGTACGCGAAGGCCGTCGCGAACGGCGACGACCTCCGGGACCTCGATGTCACGCCTCGCGACCAGCTCCTGCAGTTCGTCGAAGCCTCGTTCCCGACGACGCTCTATGAGGAGTACAAAGACGACGACGGCCGCGTGCGGAGTCGCCCCGTGAAGAACGCCGCCGGCGACTTCGTGCAGTCGCCCGAGGCCGTCGCGGCCCGGGACCGTCTGATGTTGGAGGTGGGGGCGGTGAGCGTGCCGCACGGCGTGCTCGACCAGGTCGTCGCCCACTTCGGCCCCGACGCCGTGGCCGAGATCACGGGCCGCAGCCGCCGGTTCGTGACCAGGGCCGTCGACGGCATCGAACAGGTCGTGGAAGAGCGCCGGACGCGCCGCCGGTGCGACGCCGAGGCCGACGAGTTCATGGCGGGCAAGCGCCGGGTGCTCGTGTTCAGCCAGGCCGGCGGTACCGGCCGGAGCTACCACGCCGACCTCGCGGCCGAAAACCAGGAGCGCCGGGTCCTCTACTGCGTCGAGCCCGGCTGGAGCAGCGCGCGGTGCGTCCAGGGGATGGGCCGGGTCCACCGGGCCAATCAGGCGTGCCCGCCCGAGCTCGTGCTCGTGACCACGAACCTCAAGGCCCAACGACGCTTCCTGTCCACCATCGCGCGGCGGCTCGACCAGCTCGGAGCCCTCACTAAGGGCCAGCGCCAGACCGCCAGCCAGGGCCTTCTCTCGTCCGAGTTCAACCTGGAGACCCCGCTCTCCCGCGCCAGCCTGCACAACTGGTTCGTCGACCTCTACCGGGCCAATGGGCGCGCAGCCGCCGCGGGCGTCACGCCGGCGCTCGTTGAGGAGCAGATGGGGATCCGCGTCCTGGACCAGAATGGCCAACTCAATGTCGGCGCGGTCCCTGAGGTCCCGAAGTTCCTCAACCGGCTCCTCTCGCTCCGCACGAGCGACATGGACGCCGTCTTCGACTCGTGGTACGGCTACCTCGAAGAGGCCACCGAGGCGGCGCGCGAGGCGGGCACGCTCGACGTGGGCGTCGAGACGATCCAGGCGGAGCGGACCGTCAAGACCGGCGAGCGACTCGTCTACACGCACCCCCGCTCCGGTGCGACGACGCAGGTGGTGACGCTCGAGCTCACGCGCCGGACGGAGATCACGCCGTGGGAGGACATCTGGCTCCTCGCGAAGAAGGCGCAGCAACTCAGCCAGTGGGCGGGGTTCGTCGTCAACCGCCGGAGCGGGCAGCCCTACGCACTCTTTCGGGCGGGGAGCCGGACGACCGAGACCGGCCGCGTCGTGGCCCGCCTGCGGCGCATCGGCGTCCGCTCGAACCGCCTCATGGATGAGACGGACCTGAACCCGAGAGGAGGGGAGGAAGGCCACCAGCCCATCCCAACGGACGAGGCCAAGCGGCTCTGGACCGATGGCGTCGCTGCAGCCCCCGAGTTTTACACCGAGCCGGTCCACCTCGTCACGGGCACGATCCTCCCGATCTGGGACCGGATCGCCGGTCACCCGAGGATCTACCGCGCCCAGACCGACAGCGGAGAGCGCATGATCGGCCGCGCGGTCATGCCCGAGCACCTGGGTGCCACGCTCAAGGCTCTGGGAGCCTCGGGCGACCGGGTCGAGATCACGCCCGAGGCGCTGGTGGAGCGCCTCCTGGTAGGCGCCGAGGCCGACCTCGCCAACGGCTGGCGGCTCCGGCGGCGGCGCGTCGCGAACGAGTGGCGGATCGAACTCGCAGGTCCCGATCTGGCCGCCCTCCGCGAGCTGGAGGCCGACGGCGTGTTCGCTGAGGTCCACAACTGGCAGACCCGGTTCTTCGTCCCGACCGGCGACCGGGCGGCGGGCGTCCTGCGGGCCGTGACGGAGCACCGTCCCGTCGTCGAGATCCGAGGAGGCTCGGAGGACGGCTATCGCCGAGCTGCCTGAGGGCGGAGAGGTTCAAGAGGCCCGTGCCGGGGCCGCTCTGCAGGCGCAAAGAGCGGCCCCGGCAGCCGGCCGGAGGTCGCGCGAGACCCCCTGCCCTCCGAGATCCATGTCCATGCCCGGACCCGGCGACTTCTGCCACGGCTGCAACCGGCTCCTCTGCCGCTGCCTCCCCGAACCCGACCCTGAGATGTTCTACGAGGAGGCGTACCAGGCGGGCTACGAGGCCTGCCTCGCCGACGGCTACTCCGAGCGCCCGATGACGGAGTGGATCTACGTCACGGGCCAGCGGGCCACGTGGGACGCCGAGGCGAGGGGCTTCCGCTACGTCATGACCCCGCTCCGGTTCGCAGAACTCACCTGGCGTCACCGCTTCACGAGCGCGGGGGCCTATGCCCAGTGGTTCGAGCGCCAGGTCGGGCACGACCTGGAGGCCTACCTCGCGGGCTTCGACGACGCCGGCGCGGGGCTCCCATCCGAGGTCACCGACCCCGAGCACCACGCGAGGTGCGAGGACGCGCTCGACGGCTACGGCCCGCTTCCTGAGACTCCAGAGCCGTCCCCGGATCTCGCTGACCCGGCGTGTGCGGTGGTCCACGACGACGATTGGCTGCCGTTCTAGCCCGTATCAGGGACAGTGGCGAGAAGGGGAAGGGGTGTCGGCAGCGGTTCTCCCAGTCTAGGCGACGGCCGGACAGCGTCAAGGTCGTTCGCCCCGTGCTCGCGCTGCGACGGCGCACGCGCCGACGGTCGCTCCGCGCGGGGGCGCTCCACCGCGGGCCGCACGCGGCCCTTTGACTCGAAACGCGCGGGCCGGTCGCGTGCGCGACCAACGCCGCGCTGTCCAGCCTTACGCCTGCCAAGGGGGTGGCCGCTGGCTGGCGGGGACCACTCGGGTCCCCGGGCACGGCGGTCTCTCATCAGCCCCTCGTCCGAGGTCCCGCTATGCCCCGCTCGTATTCCCGCCCGCACTACGCCCAGGCCCGCACGTGGTACCGGTTCGCCTGTTGGCTCCGGCGCTCGTCGTGCCCCCAGTTCCACCCGCACCTCATGAAGGAGGACGCCCTCCGCGAGAGCTTCCGCTTGCGGAGCCGGTCGCTCGTCCTGCTCTCCCAGGTCCAGCACGTCGTGCCCGCCGGTCGCTCCCGCCTGGCCGCCCGGGTCGCGGGCGGGGACGCGTACCCCGAGCTCGTCGCCCGGGTCGCCGTCGTCGATCCCGAGGACCCGACCTCGGACGAGGTCCACCTCTTCCTCGAAGAGGCCGACAGGACGGGGACGCACACCCGGTGGCACCCGCTCGGACAGCTCCCGCCGGAGCACGCCCTCTGGGTCGCGCCCCTCATCCGGCTCGAGTCCAACGCCTACGGGACCGGCCCGCTCCTCCGGTACCACGTGACCGGTGGCTCCGGTACGGAGGTCCACGTCGTAATCAGCCGGGCGCACGAGGCGGCCAAGGCGTGGCTCGACTGGGCCGACGACCGGAAGGCGTGGGCCGAGGCCCGGGCCGTCGCCGAAGAGAGCCCCTACGCCTACCGCGCGAGCTACCGCGATACCGTGGCCCTCGGAACCCCCTACGGGAGTCTCCTCTACGCGACCGACGCCTACGTGGAGACCGACGAGGCCGAGTAGCTCCTCCGAGACTGCGCCTCTCAGCCCGGCGGCCCACGAGGTCGCCGGGCTCGTGCCTGCGACGGTGGGCGGGCCGTCAGCCGATGGGCGGGCGCCGCCGTCGGCCGCGAACACGCGTCGGCCGACGACGGCGCTCCCACCGCAGCCGACCGTGCCCCAGTGGAGCGACGCCCGTGTTCCGATGGCATCCCCTACGTCCGAGATCCTTTGCCTCGCTCCGAAGGGCAGGCTGACCGCCCTGAACCTCCGCGTGCTCCGAGACATCGAGGCGAGGATGCCGGGCAGCGGCGACCGCTACGGCGGGGTCCCCGTCGTCCTCCAGTCCGTCCTGACCCGCCGCGAGCGGTACCACGCCCGGCGGCTCGCCGCCCGTGGCCAGCTCCGGCGCCTAGAGACCGACGCCCCGTGGTTCGCACGGCGGACCGTCCTCTACGGCCCCGTCGCCGCGCGCGCCGCGCCCACACCCTCGACAGACGACCCCCCGTCCGTCGTCCGAGAGCCCGCTGCCGTCGGCCGGGCGGACCTCCACGGCGCCCTGTTCTCCGGCGTCCCGCTCTACACCACTCGCCTCGTGCGTGAGCGGACGTTCACGTTCCCGACGCGCGACCAGGTTCGCTCGCCGTCCGCCGCGGCCGTCGTCCTCGGCGAGTACTTCTCCGACCGCGACCGCGAGGAGTTCGTCGTCGCCTTCCTCGACACGGCCAGCACGCTCACCGGCCTTCATGTCGCGTCCGTCGGCGGACTGGCGGCCTCGATCGTCGAGCCGAGGCAGGTGTTCAAAGCGGCGGTCCTCGCCAACGCAGCGGCGGTCCTCCTCGCCCACAACCACCCCTCCGGCAATCCCGAGCCGAGCCGGGAGGACGTCGCCATCACCCGCCAGCTCGTCGAGGCGGGCAAGGTCATGGGCATCCCCGTCCACGACCACCTCATCCTCACCGACCACGACGGCGGCAAGCCGACCTACACCAGCCTGGCCGAGAGGGGACTGCTGTAGATCCTCAAGGCGATCCCGCAAGGGACGGGCGCGGGCGATGCCTAGGGCGCGCTCTGCACTCGTCCTCCTGACCTCACCGCCGCCTGCCGATGATTGCTATTGGCGGATCCTCTGGGCAATGTTGACGAAACTGAAGCCGACTCCCCAATACTCGTTCGCACCCGACCCATCCCCACGGGAGGTGAGCGGGAACCCGCCTGTGATGATCAGCGCGCCATCAAAGAGGGTGAGGAGACCGCCGACGGCAATGTCAAACGTCGAGTCTTCCACGACCGAGAAGACCACCTGGGCATCTTGACCCTCGTCTGGATTCCCAGGCGTGAACGTGCGATCGGTTTCCAACTTCCCAAACTGAGGAAAGGACACGTTGACCCCGAACCCCGGCTGGAGGAACCGGAAGGGCTCCGTGTACCACGGGCCGCCAGGTCTAGGCCGGAACGTCCAACTGAGGGTGACCCCCGGAGCGGGCTCGAAGTCGACGTCCCGGGGCGTCGTGAGGCTGGCGTCCAGATCGGCGACCGACCCGCTCCCCAGGTCCTCTTCGAGTTCGGCGATCGTCGCCCCGTCGCGGCGGAGGAAGAGGAACGAGTCGGCCACTTCACGGACGAGCCCGAACTCACGGACGGTGAGGCGGAGGACGAGGGATCGCGGGACAGTCCCAGCGCGAGCCTCGTTCTGAATGGTGAGGACGATCACGTCGCCCGGTCGGGCATCGCTCTGCCGGACGAGCACAGACGTGTCAACCAGATTGTAGATGAGGCGGGACCTCATGCGCGCAGGTCCGCTATCGCCGAAGGCATCGAAGGCGTCCCGGAACGCAGCGAGCCCGTCGAACACAGCCCGGAGAGATGAGGCCGCCTGGTCGTACTGGGCCGGGGTCGACGCGTCCGTAAGGGGTTGCCGTTCAAGCCCGTCGATGGCACGGGTCAGGCTGGCCGCGAGGTCTCGGAGCTGAAGTGCGTTTCGTTGGGAGAGGTCCGCGTAATCACCGACGACCCCGACGTTCGCCGGAGCGGCGATCGTGTTGAGGACGGACGCGAGCCTGGCGCGCTGCGCGAGGAGCTGACGACGAAGGCTGGAGACGACCTCGCGGTTGATGGCAGCCGCGTCAGCTCGTTCCTCGCGCGCTTGCCGCTCCGCGTTCTGGACGACCGCCAGGGTATTCCGTAGCGCATCCAGTTCTTGCTCCTTCTGTACCACTTCCGCGTTCGCACGCTCTGCCGCTCGTGATGCATCACGGATCTGAGCCACGAGCTGTCGAAGAGCGAGTTCGCTTTCGAAGCCTCGCGCCGAGAGCCTGCCCAGGCCAGACTCCGGATCAATCGGGGGCTCCGAGATGGCGGCATCGGTGGACTGGCTTTCGGCGGGGCCACTCTGGAGGAGGCCCACGACGTCGGTCTGAAATTGAAAGAGGTCGGTCTCCGAGACGAACCCATAGGACTCGAGGAGCCGGGTAATCGTCCGCCGCTCGCTCTCAGCTCGCGCCCTCGCCTCAGAGAGCTCACTCCGGAGTCGTTCCAGTTCTGGGGTCTCGGTCGCCGAATCGACAGGGGCCGGAATCTCGTAGTCGATGGACCGGAGGTCGTCGAGGTCTGACCCCGCCCCTAGAGAGCGCCGCACAGCGTCGACGTCGCGGAAAGCGGTGATGACCTCGCGGCCAGATTGGACACGGGCGACCGCGGTCTTGGCTTCTTCGCCGACGACCGAGTAGCCCGGAATCTCGAGCGCACGGTCTCCGATCCGGCCGGTGATCGTTACTGCGGCCTCGAAAGCACCGACGCCGCGTGTGGTGAGTTCGGAGTCGACCTCAAGGAGCCGCTCACGGTCAAACGTGATGAGGATGCGGCTGTCGATGTCGACCTCGGCATTCACGTATTCGACGCCGTCTGGGACTGAAATCGGTCGCGGAGAGGGGCAGCCGTCTCTCGAGCTCGGACACTCTTGCACGCTCACGAACGCGCGGGGGTGGAAGGGGTCTGACCTCCCCTGCTCTCCTTGTCCATTTGACGTCGTCGTCTGTGCGACCGACGGGACCGCTAGGACGAGCACGGAAAGGATTGAGAGCAGCGGTGTGCGGGTCATAGGGTTGTGTGTTCGATGGTCGATTGCGTCGTGCGTGTGGCGGGAGATAGAACATATAGATCGGGACCCGATAATCGTCCTGGCGGTCCAGCTAGAGGGCGTCTCTTGGCTGGGTAGAAGCGCGTGGAGCAGGACACCCCAAAAATGGCTGCTCCCTGTGCCAAAGGCGGCGCGAGCCATGAGAACCCACCGCGAGGGGCGCGGCTCGCGGCGAGCGCCCCCCACGGTGGGGGGTGCCGAGTCACCAGTCCCTGTCTCTCGCCATGCCACTCACCGCTCTCCGCCCCGCGACCTCGCCTCGGTGGATATCCCTGGACCCCGCCGTTGCCGACACCCTCACGGCCCAGGCCGCCCGCTGGGCCGACTACGTCCTGAACGACGGTACGCTCCCACCCGCGTACGTCGCCCGCAAAGCCCTCGACGCCGTCGCGTTCTCGTTCCGCCACGGCCTCCGCACCCTCGCCGTCCCGACCAAGCTCGTCGGCGTCGAGGCCCACCAGCACGCCGTCGAGGCCCTTTCGCTGTATGAGCAGCGGCCGGACCGCCATCGGCCCCGCCTCGCCGTCACCGCCGGGCCGAGGGGCGCCCTCCACGTCTCCGCCGTCCGCTCCGACGGCTCGCTCCAGCCCGTCGGGCGCCTCCAGCCCAAGCACACTGGTTGGGCGACCCCGCTCCTCGGTGATGGCCACCACGCGGGCCTCACGGTCCACCTCCACGCCGTCACCGGCCTCGACCGCCGCGCGCGCGGGCTCCCCGTGACCCTTGGCGTCAACGTCCGGCTCTCGGGCTTCGACGACGCCCTCGGCGTTCCGCCCGCTCCGGCGCCGCCGGGTCCGCCACTCCGTGCGGTCGCCGAACCGTCAGGTCGGCGCAGCCAATCTCTCGTCGCTTACCACACCCGCGGTGAGAGCGCACGCGCACAGGAGCCCGCCGCCACGCTCGCCGTCCGCCTCTGGCGCGACGGCGATGGCGTCGCCCGCATGACGTGCCCCCACGTCGTCCGGCACTCGCCGACCGGTCCCGAATGGGGCTACGGCGGCAGCGGCCCCGCCGACTGCGCCCGGTCTGTCCTCCTCGCTCTCACGGATGAGGCTACGGCCGACGCCCACTACCAGGACTTCAAGCGCGAGGTCATCGCCGAGCTCCCGGAGCACGGAGCCGTCATCCAGCGCACGAGCGTCCTCGCTTGGATGGCGGGCCACGACAAGGCACCCGGTGAGGCTGCCACGGGGGGCGCCGCCTGATGCCTGTGCTCGGTGGATCGAGGGCTCGCGACCGCACGGCGAGACAGCATCAGACAACGGCTTGAGACAGAGCATTCGGGTAGGGGGAAGTATTTCGGCCCGGCGTGTACACGCCGGGCCGACGTAACTCTTTCTTCACACGCCCCACGCCCCCCGCCCCCCGCCCTCCGCCGCCCCGCCATTCTCGAACCACCCCGCGCCCACTGTTCGCGCCTTCGTGCCATGCCGAACCGTACTCCTGACTGCTCGCCCCCGCCGCCGCCATCCCGAACCGGCGTCGGCCCGTACACGGAGCCTCAACTCCGTCTTCACCTGGCCGACGTTTACGACCGGTACCGAGAGCCCCTTTTGAAGTACGCGGAAACGCTCTTTGACACCCGAGATATCGCCCACACCCACGAGGACGTGGTCCACGACGCCTACGAGGCGGCCTGGAACCGCGCCCTCGCCCTCGCCAGCCCGGCCCCGCTCGCGTATCCCTACCTCAGGGAGATCGTGCGCAACCGTGTCCCGGCGCTGAAGAAACGGGCGACGCCCGTGCCTTCGTTCGCTCACCTCCCGGCCGAGCCGGACGCGGAGGCGGACCGTAACCGCTCCGCCCTCGACCGCCGGGACTTCGAGGTCCTCTTCGCCGCGGTCCAGCGCGAGGTCGAAGCCCTCTCGGGTCACCAGCGAACAGCGATGGAGGGTGCCCTGGCGGATCGGTCTCACACCGACGTCGTCGCGGACAGCTCGATCGCGTCCGTCGAGTCCGCACGGACCCACCTCTCTCGCGCCCGACGAAAGATCCGGGTCGGCATCGCGCGCTTCCTCCGCGAGCACTTCCCAAGCGAGAACGACTAGCTCACGGCACGGGCGCGGCGACCTCACGCTGCGCCCGTGCCATATCGCCCACCCTGGTCCGGGCACAGCCTCACCCCACCCGGACCAACCTTAACCGACCAGACCCTATTCCCATGCCGTACGACACTTCGGACCCCACGCGCCGCGCCCCCCGAACCGGGAGCGCCGATCGCGACGGGGCCTTCGTCGAGGCCGCTGCTCCCCCCCGGGGCGGCTCCCCGTCGCTCCGCCCCCCCCTCCTCGACACCGTTCGTGGGTTCTTCCACGCGGACCCCCCGTGCGAGGTCGCTGACGCCCGTACCTCCCCGCCCGGCCATGTACCCCCCGACCAGCCCGAGGACGCCCCGTCCTCTCGCCCCGTCCGCCCCCTCCTCGATGCCTTCGCCGCGCTGCATGACGCGGGCGCGTCGCTCGATGCGTACGACCGTGTCCAGCGCGCCTACTACGGTGACGACAATCCGGACGGCTAGCCGTCGCTGTTCGACCCTCCGATCCCGGCCGGAAGTGCCGGGCGAGGAACAAGGGGGCGAGCCGGGGTCCACGACCCGCCGGCTCGCCCCTTTTGTCATGGCCTCTTCCCCCGCGACCGCTATGACTCCCTTCGACCACGTTTGGACCCACGTTCGTGCCTCGGGCGCCGCCGCGATCCCGAGCCCCCTCCCGGCCGATGCCTGGAGCCACCTCTACACTGCGCTCGACGTGCTCGCCGACGAACTCCGCGGCGACGACGCGCTGGCGGCCGAGTTCGACGCTGCCGCCCGAGCGTGGCAGGGCGAGTCTGGACTCCGGGACCATTACTCCGGCTACTTCACCCCGTACTACCGCGACCGCGTCGGGCAGACCGACAAGGACCAGAAAACGATCTTCCAGCTCTGCCAGCCCTACTACGCCTACGTCTACCGGCGTTTCCCCCATCTCGTCCAGGTACCCGCGTTCCGCGCCCTGCTCCAGGGGACCCAGGCCGCGCTCTCGGCCTGCGAGCGCGATCTCACCGCCCTCGTCGAGTCGCTCAGCGTGGTCTCCCCGGAGCTCGCGGATCGGCTTGTCCACGACAGCCCCGTCCGACCGACGGCGCTCCGTCTCCTCAGCTACGTCAGCGACGATCACTTCTTCACCAACCCCCACGTCGACAAGAGCGCGGTCACGGTCATCCTCCACACCGACGACCCCACGGATGACCCCTGTCTCGTCGTCGCCGGCCCGAGCGGCCGGACGCTCCGTCTCAGCGACTTCTACGCACCGGAGCGCGCCCCCGACGAGTCCCTCGTCTTCTTCGGAGCTGCGGCCCAGCGTGTCGCTCCTGAACTGACGGCGACCCCGCACGGCGTACGCCCACCCGCGACCCCCCGGAGGCGCCACAGCGCCGTCTTCTTCTGGCTTCTCCCAGGCGTCGATCTCGCCCCCTTCAAGACCGACATCGACTACTGCGACGACCTCGGTACGGCACGCCCTGGACATGGGCGCCCCCGCGCCTCGTGCCGCTCATGCAAAGCTCGAACGACCGCCTCGTCTCCATCGCGAGGCTGTACCTCCACCATGTGACCTGAGTAGATGACGAGACGCCCTTCCTCAAACCACGGGGGAGGGCGTCTCTGTGTTTGTTGCGTTCACCGCCCGGTGAAGTGCCTACTGGGAGTGGGGAGAGAGGCTCCTGTCAACGCGCTCGTCAGACTCCCAGTCGCGCGTGCTTGGCCGTCGTGACAGACCCCGCGCGGAAGCGGCGTGATCCTCCTGACTGGTCCTTATGGGCAGCGATTCAGGCCCTCTCTCGAAGCAGCATCTTGCCGTCCGTACTGCTGAGCGACAGCATGACGAACGGGTCAATCTCGGGGACAGTTCTACGGGTGGTCAGAATGAGTTGCCATGGCATCTCCTCGGGATCGCCATCCGGGTCTTGTAGTCCGGCCACGTATCGGAGGAGTTGCGCGTAACTGACCTCGTTCAGATCGCCTACGGCTGGAGAGTCGATGACGAGCGTCCTCGGCATATAGGCGGGAGCCTCACGTGCAAGGCCCCACATCGCCATGTAATAGCCGAAAGCGATCAAGCCCTTGTAGGCGAGCCCGAATGACTCGTACGCCATCCCGTTCACGGTGGGCATGAGCGTCTGTCGGGAGATCCGGCACTGCTCGTAGGCAGGGAATTGCACACCCCGGAGGACATGATCGAGGTGCTGCTCCAAGAGATTGAGCCGCCCTTCCCGAATCGCCGACACAGCCCGACGTTCGGCATCGAGCGCCTGCATTACTTCGAAGAGCCGGTCTACGTCGTCCCGGCGGTCGCTCAAGCTGGCAGCCTCTGAGGCGAGGGCTTCCGCCTGAAGAAGTTCCTTCTCACGCTCTGCGATGGTCCGACTTACATCGATAAGACGATCTACCGAGGGGGCCACGAATCCTTGGACCGCCCGGTCCAGCTCTGCCGCTAAATCAGTCTCGGCTCTGCGGATCGCGGCGAGGGTCGCCTCGCTCGTCGCGATCTCCTCCCCAACGGAGCGGAGAATCTCCCGAACCTCTTCGAGTTGGGCTTCGATATCCGCCACATTCGGGGCCTGTATCGGGACGTCGTCAGATGTTGAGCCGAGCGGCCGGGCGCACAGTGCGCAGTGCCCATGATCCTCACGGGCCTCCATCTCGCTCGTGACCGGCTGGAGGCAACGGGGGCACGACGAGAACGCGACAGTACTGAGGATGAGCGATGAGGAACGGAGACGCTCGATCCGACCGAGGTCTTGGATCAAGGAGTTTTCCAACTCCTGAAGCCGCTCTCGCTCTTCCGTCCGACCGGTTAGGTCCTCTTCGGCCGCCGCCCTCTCCTCTTTGAGGCGGAGCAGGTCCACACGTACACCCTCCACCTGACCCTGGATGTCCGCCGCTGCGTCAGACTCCCGCCGGATCGCCTCCCGCACGTCCCACTCGTCCGAGAGAGCGGCTTCCAGGGCCGCCTGGCGCTCGTCGACCCGGGCTTGGGCCTCCAGCGCCGTCGGTACCCCGCGGGAGGCGAGGTAGCGACTGATCGAGTCGAGGTCATTCCGGGCGTCGTAGTAGGCGCGCTGTGCCTGCGCGAGCTCGACCTCGACGGCGTGCCGACGGTCGGGGATGATCCC
This sequence comes from Bacteroidota bacterium, assembly GCA_038744895.1. GTDB lineage: Bacteria > Bacteroidota > Rhodothermia > Rhodothermales > Rubricoccaceae > Rubrivirga. The sequence goes on from JBCDLV010000001.1 coordinate 24,834, forward strand.
CGTGAGAAACCCGACGATGTCGGTCTTCCGCCGCTCCGGGTCCACCCGCTGGAGGATCGCCCCGAAGCTGTACTCCTGGTGAAGGAGAAACACCCGTGAGAGCAACGGGAACGAAAGCGGGGTCAGGTCCCCCTCCCTCGTCTTGACGGACACGAGCGGGATGCCGAGCCTGGACAAGAGCCAGTCCGACAGCTCATCGACCGAAAGCGTGGATCCTCCTGTGAGGTGCGTTTCCGGATGGTACCGGCCGCGACGTACGAGAACGGCTGCTGAGGTCTGCTGGAGCGACCGCTCAATCACGTATGTCTCGTCACCGAGGTCGATTTCGAGAAACAGTGAGTCGAGCCGGTGAGCGACTTCTGCGAAGTGGAACTTCCGCTTGCTCTTGATGCGGCGGCCCAGTCCGTAGCGAATGAGTTCGACGAGGCCTGTCTTCCCGGCTCGGTTCGAGGCCGTGGGGTCGGACCCCTCCGATTCAGATTCCACCACATTCAGTCCGCGTGAGAACGACACGTCGCACCCGAGTTCGCCAGTCACGACGACGCGGCGGATGATGAGGTCGCGGGACCCTACGAGTTGAGGCGGGGGGATGGGTTCACTCATATCGGCTCGTCATAGTCCCGGGCGACGACCTCCGGGAATCGTTCGTAGATGTACGCCTTCAGTCGGCTGCCGGTGAACGTTCCGAACACGCTCCGCACTGCGTCCGCCCGGTGCGCTATCCCGGCGTATGCGCCGTCGTCGGCGAGTTCAGAAGCCACTGCCCGACCCTCCTCCGTCACGCGGAACACCTCGGTTCGGCCCTCGATGTCCACCTCGACGAGGCCCTTCCCGATCAGGTACGCGAGGACGACGTAGTAGGCATGGTCCCACGGACCGTATTTGTAGCGAACCATCGGGGCCTCCACCGTCGGAGCGGGATCGCTCAGCGCGTCGAGCGTCGCCGCCGCTGCTCGAGTCCTCGGCTCCGCCATCCGCGCGGCCCGTACCAGGTACGTCGGATACCGAAGAAAGAAATCGAGCTTTGCAAGGAGTGTACGCCCTTTGATGCCGGGCGGCTTCGCGCCAGACCTTGGCCTGCCACATCGGTCGATGAGTAGCAGCAGCCGCGCCGCGTGGTAAGCGACGCTTTCGGTGTCAAAAGCTGGGGTGCGCTTCGCCATCCGCTATGCCGCAGTAGGCGGAACGTCCCAGCGCACGTGACACCGCTGCGTTTCTTCCCAGAGGATGCCTTCTCCGAGGCTCTGGCGCTGGCGCTCGGGGACGCGCGTCCCGAACGCGCGCTCCACGGCGGGACCCAGTTCTGGTTTTACGAGACGGAGGGCTTCGGGGCCGGGTGCACCCACGCCGCCGACCTCTTCGAGTCGCGCCGCTTGGCGCTCGCTCAACTCCGACGCGAGCCACTCAGCGTCCTCCGTCAGACCAACGGCGGTAAGTCTCCGCAACGTTCCCGCCGCAAGAAGGCGCTGGCGGGAGAAGTTCTGGACTCGAACACGGTCGAAGCCACCAGCTAAGCATTTCCGCTCCAAGAGCGTCCCTCCCGGCATGGCGTCCCACTCGTTCCCGGCTCTGTCCTGAAGACACGCTTCGACATCGGTGCGTAGGATCCTCCTCTCCGCAGGGGTCGAGCCGTTGATGACTCGCCGGACCACCAGGAGGGCGATGGCTTCCCAGATCGATTTCAGCTCTGGTAACCGGCGCTCCCGCTCGGGGTCGAGCTCGCTCAGCGTCTGGTGGAGTTCGTCGGGCCAGTTGAACTCGCGGAGGCGGGGATCTTCGGTCTCGATTCGAGTCCGCAGGAGAAGGTCCAGCGCCTCGGCCACGTCCAGTGCCTCCCCGTGGTCCTCTCGCATTCTGCGGGCGATCTCTGGGCAGAGAGCGGCCTTAAACGCGGCGAGCTCTCCGGATTCCTCGGATGTCAACGCCCCATCCAACCGACGCAGAAGGAGGTCTTTGAGCCGGTACAGCGGACCGCACCCGAGACCCCGTGGGCGACTCGTTGGGTCCGCCGCCCGGTTCGACACGAAGTGGAACGTGCAACCTGGGCTGAAATGGTCGCGCACCGCGTACTGCTTGCACAGCACAGCCATGACCTCCGGGAAGCGCCACGCCCCGCGGCTCTCGTCTCGCGTCTTTATCTGACGGAGTTCGTGGATGCCCCCACGTTCGACCACGAGGTCGTCTCCGTATTCGGAGTATATCGCTACGATGTCAGAGTCCGTCCGCAGCATCCGAACGCAATAGGCCACGGTGTACTGGACCTGTGCGAAGTAGCGACGGAGCGTGTCGGATCCCGTGTCGTCGAGTTCACGGGATATCGAGAGGAGGAGGCGCTGGTCTCGTGCCTTGAGCATTGTCAGGGGCGGCGCTTGCTAGCCGACGGGCCTGTCGTGGTTCCAGGGATGCGCCTCATGTCGGCTCACCGAACAGCGCGTCGACCGGCACGTGCACCGCTTCGCCCCCCTCGACCCGCGCCGCCGCCCGGTCGTCCAGCCCGCCCCCCGTGAACAGCACTGGCGTCACGGCCTCGACGCCCCCCGCCTCGGCGGCCACGAGCGCCCCCCGGCGGAGCAGCGTGTCCAGGTCGCGCCCGTCCGCCCGGCCCCACTTGCACTCGCCGACCAGCAGGCCCCCCTCGCCGTCGAGCGCCACGACGTCCACCTCCTCGCGGCCGTCGCCGGTCCACCAGCTCCCCACCTGGATCGGCCGGAACGTGAGCCGCGGCGACCCGCCGCGCGCCACCCACTGGCGACACACGGCCTCAAACACGCCAGCCACGTGCGCCTCGTCCAGGCGCGGCTCCACGACCCGCTCCCAGAGCGCCTCGGGCTCGACGAGCGAGGCCAGCCCCCGCCCCTTGACGTCGGCCACGAACCGGTGCCAGAACGCGAGGTACGGGTCCGAGAGCCGGTACTGCACCCGCTTCGGGTTCGGGCGGGGGTACTCCGTCACCGGCGCCACGCGCTCGACGACCTCCATGCCGAGGAGCCAGTCGAGCGGGCGTTTGAGCGCGCTCGTCTGCTTGCCCACCCGGCTCGTGATCCGGCTCCACCGCCGCTCGCCCGACGCGATCGCCTCGACGACCGAGTAGTGCACGGCCGCGTCCGCCAGGAAGGCGTCGAAGACGTGGGCGGCCTCGTCGTAGAGCCGCCCCGAGGCGTCCAGCACGTGCCGCGCCACGTTCTCGCCCAGCGACCTCTCGGGGTCCACGAGCGCGAGGTGCCCCGGCAGGCCGCCGAACACGGCGTAGAGCCGGACGCGGTCCCGCGCGCTCCACGCGGGCACGAAACGCGCCGCGTCGACGGCGTCGAACGGCCGGACGTCCAGGCGCGCCGTCCGCCGCCCGTACAGCGGCTGGTCGGCGCCGACCAGCCGCTTCATCGCCGTCACGTGGCTCCCGCTCAGCACGAGCGTCACGCGCGTGTCCCTGAGGCGGTGGTCCCACCACGACTGCACGATCGACGGGAGCGCGGGCGCCGCCTCGGCCAGGTAGGGGAACTCGTCGAGCACGAACGCGAACGGCGCGCCCGCCGCCCGCTCGACCACGTACGCCAGCACGTCGTCCCAGTCGGGCAGCGCCACACGCTTCAGCGCCGCGTCGCCGAACCGCTCGCCCAGCGCCCGGCTCACGTCGAGGAGCTGCTCCCGCTCCGTCTTCCGCGTCGCCTGGACGTACACGCCGCCCACGGCCTCGACGAATCGCGTCAGCAGGAAGCTCTTGCCCGCCCTGCGGCGGCCCACGACGAGCACGAGTCCCGGCCCCGGCTCCTCGACGGCGCGGGCGAGATGCGACCACTCGCGGTCGCGGTCCAAGACGTCGGGGGGCTTCGGAGGCATGGGCGGACAGGCAGGCCGCAAGGTAACTTCCGCCGTTGTTACTAACACGAGCGGAATAATCTTCGAACCGGGCTGCCTCCGCGGCCTTTCCAAGGCCGGCTCCTGAACCGACGTCCTGATCCTGCTCGCCCGCGCGATCCGCGGGACGGGCAAACGCGCGAGGGGCCGGCGGACTGTCCGCCGGCCCCCCTGATCTCCCAGAGGTACCACCCTCTGGGAACACACACATGCTGCTCCGCGGCCGCGAGGGGTCGCGGAGGACGCGCACTCCCATGGTAGGGGAACGCCGCGTCGTCGACCGCCCCGATGTCACGGATTGGACCGATGTCGTCACCAGTCCGCCGTCCTCAGGCATAGAGCAACTCCGCCGACCAGACGCAGGCGGCTCGCGCCACCGGGCCGGGTGGCCCCGTGCGCGCTCGAATGGAGAGGGGAGAGGCCGACACCCCGCCCCGCCGCGCGGAGGACCGCACGGCGCCCCACCGCGCCAGGGTCAGAGCTGGGGCCTGACGCGGAGCGACGGCAGCGGGCGCGGCGACCGCTCCTCGAAGCTCTCCTCACTCGTCGCCATCGCGTCCGCCACGCGCATCAACTCCTCCGTCCGGTCCCGCGCGTACTCCGCCTGGCCCTTCCGCGCCCACCCGTAGACGGGCCTCTCCACCGGAAGGCTCTCCACCATCTCTCGGACCGACGCCTCGCCCGTCCCCTTCGCGTCGTACCCGCCCCGGAGCGCCAGCAGCGCCCGCTCGAGGAGCGTCATGAACGTCCGGTACCGCGTCCACCGGTGCCCGCCCCACGTCGCCTCGGGAGCTCCCGGCAGCGCGTCGTCCCCTTGGCCGGGCTCGAACTTCGCCATCAGCGCCTGCGCCGCCGCCTCGCCCCGTTTGGCAAGACGCTCGATGACCGGGGCCGGCATGTCGAGGTTCAGGCCGCCCTCGTCGGTCCCCACGCGGACGTGCGCGATCCGGTCGCGGTAGCCCGGGAGCCGCATCATCGTCGTGTCGTTCCAGTTGCGGGCCGACCGGAACAGGGCGCCGACGAACCCGCCCAGCCCCTCGACCGGCGTCCAGGCATCGAGGCGGCCGTCCCTCCCAGTCGCGGGCACGTAGACGTTCTGGCGCTCGTCGCCCGACCGCGACCGCCCGAGCGGGAACGGCCGCAGGTTCATCGCGAACGTCGGCTCCAGGGGGATCGGGTCGTCGAACAGGTGGATCGGGAAGTTGCTGCTCAGGCCCCCGTCCGAGAACCAGCACCGATTGCGATACCCCTTGATCGTCCGGTCGGGGTGTGCCCGGTTCGCCTGGTAAAGCGGTACCGCGGCGATCAGGCCGGGAAAGCTCAGGCTCATCCGCGCCGCCACCACGACGGGCAGGTCGGCCGCCTCGGGGAGCACCCGGAGCGCCTCGTCGTTCGGCGCCCGCTTCTCCGGGTCCTCCGAGTGGCTCACCAACCACTCCACCACCGACGACGGGAAGTACCGCCGCATCTCGCGCGGGCTGAACCAGAACGCCTCGTCGCTGTCCCGCATGAACGGGAGCTGGTAGGGCCGCCCGTGCGTGAGGTTCGTCGTGATCATCGTGAGCTCGATGGCCTCCGGACCGCCCGGCGAGTCTCCGCCCCACAGGTCGCGGAACGTCAGCGGGCCGTCCCCGGCCGCCTGGCCCGCCAGCCGGTCGATGAGCGAGGTCAGCCACGGCGTGAGGGCCTCGCCCGGACCGTCGCCCGGCATCCCGTAGCACATCCCGTACCCCTGCTCCGGCAGCACCCGGAGCGCCCGGCGCACCAGCGAGACGGCCGCGAGCACCAGCCCGACGACGAGTCCCACGACGCCGCCCGCCACCAAGCCGGCCGTCGTCCCACCGCTCAGCCACCCCCCAAGCCCGACGCCGCCCCCGACGCCGACGGCCACCGCGAGTGGGGCCGCTAGGACCAAGGCGAGGGCGGCGCCCCACCCGCTCGGCCGGGCCATCACGGCCCGCGCGAACCGCATCAGGGGCCGGGCCTTCGGCGTCGGCTGGAACAGCGCCGAGAGCGTCGTCCGCGAGCCCCACCCGCCTCGGATCGTCGCCCCGAGGGTCTCGGGCAAGTCGCCGACTTCCGCGAACGGACGGTGGTCCGACGCGACCTCGCCACGCTCGGCGCGGTCCCGCCCGAGCTGGGCCGCCGCCGCGGTCACGGCCGCGATCGCGCCGGCCGACGTCCCGCCGATCCGCCGCAGCCGGTACCGCTGCGCGAACGCCACCACCGCGCGCGGGTACACCACGCCGCTGGCGATGCCGCCCTTCATGACGAGGTTGCACAGGGGGCGGGGCGCAGCGGGGGGCGACGGCATGGGACAACAGGAGGACGGCGAGGACAGGCGCGCTCTAGCCCGGGACGAAGACGCTCCTCGTTCAGACGAACGACGCGCGGCCAAGCATACCGAACCCGGCGCGATCTCCGTGCGCAGGAATGGGCATCCCGTAAGCGCCGGCATTCGGGAGGGAATCTCTGGTGTGCTCCCACGTGCTCTCTGGGCGACACTCGCTCCCGTGACCCCACGAAGCGGTTCTTCGACGGTGATGGCGCGGACGCCCTCTCCGTCGGGAGCGTCGTCGATCCCTGTGTGACCTCCGCACTCACCTCATGCCACCGGCGGATCGGGCGGCACGAGGGAAACCGAGGCGGTTCCCGAGATCGACTCCCGGCTCGCGCTCACCGTCAGCAAGTCCCGGGGGCTGAGGTCAGCCGGCGGCCTCGATCCACCGCACCGACATCTCCGCGAGCGTCTCGCCGCCCGGCCCCTGGAGCGGGATCACGTCAGGTTTCACGACCCCGCCGACCTCGGACAGCCGGACCCGGTAGCGCGCCACCACGTCGTCCTCGGCGAGGTCGTCGTCCAGGACCTCCACCCACAGCACGTCCTCCATCTCGGCTCGGACGCCGTTCAACGCCCACCGTAGCGGGTACTGACTCGGGACGGCGTCGCGCACCGTCTCGCCTCGGAAGAGCACCCCGCCGTCGGCATCGCGGACCACCACGTATGGGTCGGCCGCCCCGCTCCGATCCCACGCCCCGCCGCCGGGCTTCGACGGGGGGAGCGTGCGCAGGGTGATCGCGTCCACCTCGCCGCCCGCGTACGTCGGGAGGGCGGCGTCGATGGCGTCGACGAGGCCCGCACAGCCCGCGAGGGGCAACAAGAGAACGAACAGGGTGGAGCGGATCGACATGAGGCAGAGGGTGGGGACCGTAGAATCGGCCATTCTGCACTCGGTTCAAGCGTTCGCGTGGTGGGGGACAGACCGATGACGCGCGGGTGGCATCCAACTGCCGTATTTCCTAGACCCTCCATCGACGGCCTTTTTTCGTGCCGATGTCCGACCCCGATGCCCCCGTGGCCCAGGCGCTCCGCTGTGCCGCCGCCCTCGTCCTCGACCAGGGGGCTCATCCATTCGAGCCCGACGAGACGTCTGACTCGGCCCTCGCGCCCGCTCTCGACGCCGGGCGGCTGTCTCTCCAGGGCGACGGCGTCGCGTTCACCGATGCCCAGGACCTCGAGGCCCTCGTCGTCCGCGAGACCGCGGACCGAACGTCCGCGGCCTGGCCCGACCTCGACGCCGCCCACGCCGTCCTCGGACGGTTCGAGAGACTCGTTCATCGCCTCGACCTCCCCGATACCGCTTGGCCGGCGCTCTTCGAAGCGCTCGAGACGGACCACGGCCTGAGCCCCTTCGAGATCCTCCGTGTGGCGGCCGAGACGCCCGCAGGCGACCGTGCGCACCGGGCCGTCTGGACCCTCTACCCGCCCCTCGCCGACGCCCTCGCCCAGCTCGACCCCGACCCGGAGCACCTCGCGGCCACCCTCTCGCCGGTCATCGACGCGGTCTCCGGCGACGGGATGAACAGGCTAATGCACAACGGCGTCCGGCGCCTCGCCTCCACCTCGCCCGAGCGCGCCCATGCGCTCGCGTCTGCGTTCGCCGCGAATCCCGGACGGTCGGCCGTCCAGCTAACGGCCAACGCCCTCCTCGGACTCGCCGAGCACGACCCCGAGGCGGCTCACCGCCGCGCACTCGACCTCTCGCGCGACCCAGCCCCCGGACGTCGCTACGCCGGCGTCGCGGCCCTCGGGTGGCTCGGCGACGCGGGCGACCCGGTCCGCCTCGGGGCGACGGTGGAGCGCCTCCGCGGGCTCATCGCTCAACCCGTGGTGCCCGAAGACCTCCCGGTCCTCGCGCACGCCCTCGGAGCGCTGGCGGACACGCCGGACCCCGCGCCGCCCCACCTCGAGGCCCGCCGTACGCTCGTCGAGGTGGCCCGCGACCAGTTCGACGCCGTCTGCGGGGTCGTCGCTCGCGTCGCCTCCCGCGTCGCGGGCTCCACCCCCGACGCCGACTGGCTCCACGAGCTCCTGGACGTCCTCTCCCGGACGCCGACCACCTTCGCAGGCGTCCTCCAGAACCTCGACCACGCGCTCGTCCAGATCCTGAAGGCCGATCCGTCCTGGGTCGTCGGGTACCTCCGGTCCCTCGTCCTCCACCGGCCGCCCTCCGAGTCAGAGGGCACCGACCGGTTCCCCGACCTCGTGTCGATGACGATGTCGAGCCTCCTCCGGGACCACCTCCCGGCGCTCGAAGCCGAAGTCACGCGCTGGCTCGCCTCGGGCGACCCGCGCCTCCAAGACGCCGCCTGCGAGGTCATCGCGCACGGGCACGTTCCCGATGGCGGCACCACCCCGTTCCGCATCGCACCGGCCGTCCTCGCCTCGCGCTCGGAGGCCGAACTGGAGCGGGTCGTCTTCGCACTCCTGGGCCACACGCACGCCGGGCAGCACCTCGCCCCCCTCCTCGTCTCGGTCGTCTGGGGGCCGTGGGCCACGCCACGCATCCAGGGCCTCACCGCCAGCGCCCTCGCCGACTCCGCCCTCTACGACTTCCCCGGATCGGCCACCCGTTACCTCACCCGCCTCGCCGTCCGCGAGGACACCCCGCCCGAGTCGTGGCCGGTCATTGCCCAGGCCCTCGCCCGATCGTCGGAGTACTTCCGCGCCCTCGACGACCGTCCCAGGCTTAAGGAGCTCGCCCCGCCGGACCACCGCATCCGCCGCCACCTCGCGCTCCTCCAGGACCAGCGGCGAGACATGCAGAAGCGGGCACACCAGGAGTCGGAGATCCTCAGCCTGTTCACCACGGTGCCGCTCAAGCACGGCCGCGCGTGGTTCTCCGAGCAGGACGGCACGTTCGAGCCCCCCCGCGAGCTCCAGACCTCGACCTACGAGGTCGAAGTCTGCCGGTCGCTCTTCCACGACCCCCTCGGCTACCTCATGAACAAGCACCACTGGCGCGACCGCGCCGCCGCACCCCTCCCCACGCCATGAGGCTCCTCCTCCGCGAGTACGTCGCCCTCCTCCGCGAGTCCGGCGAGCTCGACGTGCTCGTCCCCGACTTCTTCCTCTCGATGGGCCTGGAGCCCCTCGCCAAGGCCCAGGTCGGCGTCGGCCAGCACGGCGTCGACGCCTCGGCGGTCGGGACGGACCCCGAGACCGGCGAGCGGACGCTCTTCCTCGCCACCATCAAGCCGGGCGACGTCTCGCGCGCAAACTGGGACGCGGGGAAGACCGGCGTTCGGGCCTCGCTCAACGAGATCCTCGACGTCTACCACCAGCGCCGCCTCCCGACGGCCCACGGGGACCTCCCGGTCCGCATCCTCCTCGTCTGCGGGGGCGACCTCAAGCAGAATGCCGAGGACAACTGGAACGGCTTCGTCTCGCGCAACGCCGCGCCCGGTGTCGCCTTCGACTTCTGGGGGGGCGACCGCCTGTCCCTCCTCATCGAGGAGCACCTCCTCGACGAGCACCTGTTTCCCCCCGACGCCCAGGGCCTCATGCGCAAGGCCCTCGCGCTCCTCGACCAGAACGAGGAGGCCCCGGTCTTCTTCTACCAGCTCGTCGCCCAGATCCTCACGGACGACCCCTCCTTCTCCGGCGACACGGGCGGTGCGCCGGCCCGCCGCGTCCGCGCGCTCCGCCTCCTCGCCCTCTGCCTGGGCGTGGTCGTCCGCTGGGCCTCGGACGCCGAGAACACCCGCTCGGCCGCGTCAGCCTCGCCCAGCTTGCCCCCGCGGATGTACTCGTTCATCAGGCGCTCGCCGACGAACGCTCGGGCCTTATCGTGGCGGTACCTCGCTGCGTCGTCCTTGATCTTGAGTGCTCGCGCGACCGACGGTCGGTCGATGTCGTCAGGCACTCCCGTCAGGTTGGGCGGGTCCTCGACGAACATTCGCGTCGCGATCTCGCGCTCGAGCGGGTCCGGGATCTGGGCGATGAGCCCGTCGAGCACTCGGCGGCCCCAGCGCTCCAAGTCCTCGTAGGCGAGCCGCTCTTCCAGATCCTCGCGGTCTCGGTACCACGCCAGCAGATCGAGAAGGCTGCGCTCGATCTGCCATTCCAGATCCTTCCCGTCCTCGTTGGAGCCATTGTTGTCCGCGATCTCCGGCTCGGGAGGAGGCGTGTCCGCGCCGTTCGACGTGGACGGGTGCGAATCAGAAGTGCCGAGCCCGTCGTCTCGAGTCGCGTCGTCCGACGGCGGATCCAGAAGAATCGCCAGCGCTGAGGGGGAGGGTCCGAGATCAGCCGCACGGTCCTGGTCGCCGGCGCGGTACAACGCCTTGTCCCACTTGGCGCGTGTTCCGCGGTACCCGTTTAGATCCGGGGACGCCTTCGCGTCGCGGAACCGGCCGTAGCGGAACGACGACCAGTTCAGCGCCGAGCGTTGCCCGTTCTCTAACCCCTCCATCATCTTGAGTTGGGTCTCAACGAACAGGCTGTCCTCGCCAAACCCGTTGTGCCCACTCCGCGCCCACTTGCGCGCGAGGCCACGCACGATGCCCATGTACCCGTGGCTCTCGACAACAAGGTGATGGATCAGCTTTCGCGCGAGGTCAGGGTGACCGCGCTCCTGAAGGTCGAGGATTGCCTGAACGATCGTTCTCGCGGGGACGGTGTCCGGGCGGGCGGAGGAGATCGTCGCGACGATCTCCGTGAGATCGTCAGGGAGGTCGTCGTCGGGGGGCACGGCGAGAGGGAGAGACATCGGAGATGGGAGCAGACGGGTTCGGCGCTGGACGAAGCCACGGGAAGTTGGACTCTCGGGTAGACGGAGCTTGCCGCGCGCCGATGAGAATCCACCATCGTTTTTTGCTCTCCGTCGCCCCGGCAGTGGGATGTGGCAGCGAGTTGGACGAGCAAATGCTACCATCAGTGGTGGTCCCGTAGTGGGGCACCGAATGCGCTCGCCCATGGGCATGATCGAGCAGTGCCCTGTCCGCCTCAGGCCGTCAGCCCGGTAGCTCGTGACCCAGCACTCCTCCAGGATCGAGCAGGAGCACACGTCGAGCTCGATGCGGTCGAGTGCCCCCGGGACCGCATTGGCCGTCGCTCCGAGCGGCATGACACGAGGGTCTCCTCAGCGAGGATCGCCCGGTCCACGACCGTAGTCAGGAGGGGGGCGTCCCTGGCACACGGACGAGGAAGAGGGGGACCCGCCCCAGACGTGTCTAGGGCGTCCACGGAGGAAAAGCTAGCGGGCCGCGTCGGGATCGTCTTCGGCGATCAGGAGGCGGAGCGTGGACATAGCGCGTCCTGGAAGGACGAGCCGTCCGCTCTCCCGATGCTTCCCAGACCCTTCGGATTCGGGTTCGGATTCCGCCCTCCCGCCCTCACGGAACCCTAAGCTCCCTCGCCCCCCTCGTGCCGACGGTGCGCCGAGGCGGTCGGTGCGAGCCCCCATCCGTCCTCAAGGGGTTACACTCCTCATCGGACGCTGATGGCACCTACATCGTGCTCTTCCTCCCAGACGCATCGACACACGACTCGACGACTCCGTTTCGGACCTGGATCGGTCTCGTCCTCGCTGTCTTGCTCGGGGCTGGGCCTCCAGTGACAATGACGGGTTGTGCGCCGTCCGCACGTATGTCGGAATACCGCGATTACCTCGTGCCCCGCGATCTCCGGGCAGAAGCCGTGTCGCGCCCGGACAGCGGGGCCGTGCGGGTCACGTACCTCGGAACGAGCACCCTGCTGTTCGACGACGGCGCGAGCCGCCTGATGATCGACGGGTTCATCACCCGGCCCGGCTGGTGGACCGTCTTGGGCCGAGAGCTCCGCACGGACGAGTCCCTCGTCGATCGGACGCTCGCCCAGGTCGGAGCGGAGCGCCTGGACGCCGTCTTCGTCGTCCACTCGCACTACGACCACGCTCTCGACGCCGCGTACGTAGCGCGCAGCACGGGGGCCACCCTCTACGGATCGCACTCCACGCTGAACGTGGGGCGGGGCGGGGGGCTCGCCGAAAGCGAACTGCGAGCGGTCATCCCGGGCAGTGAGTACACCGTCGGCCGGTTCCATGTGACCGCCATCGGATCCCGTCACCTCCAAAACCGCAACCCAGTGATTCGGCCCGTGCTGGAATGGGCGCTCGGGGGCGAGATCGAGGACCCGCTCGTCCAGCCCGCACACAGCACGGCTTACAACGAGGGCGGAGTCCTCGATCTCATGATCCGCCACGGCGACCTCCGCGTCTTGGTCAAGGCGACCGCCGACTTCGTGCCCGGGGCGCTCCGCGGCCGGTCCGCCGACATCGTCTTTCTCGGGATCGGGGGGCTTGGAAAGGCGAGCCCGGAGCACCGAGACGCCCTCTACGACGAGGTCGTTTGCACGCTCGCCCCACGGTGGATCATCCCCATCCACTGGGACGACTTCGCGCGCCCGCTTTTCGAGCCGCTCCGGGCGATGCCAAGGCTGATGGACGACACGGCGGCGAGTCTCGACTATCTGATCGGGCAGGCGGACGCCGATCGCTCCCTGACGCTCCACCTGCTCGACACCTTCCAGAGTGCGACGCTCCCGGAGGCCCGTGCCGAAGAGTCGCCGGCGTCCGCGTGGTGCGCAGGGCGAGAGGCGCTGCGCGATCCATAATGACGGTCCGCTCGCTCACCACACGAGACCGAAGCCCAGCGTCACGCCATGTGTCCGTGAGTACCGGGTTGGGAACGCGGGGTCACCACCCGTTCGGGGTCCGTCGAAGGAGGTGTAGCCCAGTCTCACGCGGTTGACGACCCCGTACCACTGGTTGTCGAGGGAGGGGAACGACAGGGTGAGACTCGGTTCGTAGGCGACGGTGCCGATCCTCGACCCGGTCCGAATCGGGGTCGCGTAGTAGACGTCCATGCCGGGACGGACCTCGACGTGGTCGCCGAACGGGACGGCCAAGCCCGCGGAGGGGCCGATGTGGTAGCCGGGTGCCCACGTCCCGGCTTCGAGGCGGTCCAACCGGAACGGGGCTGCCGTCACACCGAGCCGTACGGGGCCGAGCTTGACGAGAACCTTGATGTCGGTAGCGTAACTGGACGCGCCCGGTCCGACCGACGCCCCGAGGTCGAACTCCACCCGCGAATCGATGTCCCCTAGTCGAGAGCCGCCCTCGCTTCGCCAGAGTCGGTGGACGTAGTACATGAGGCCACCCAGGTCATGGATGCCGATTGTGGGATAGGCGCGCGTCCGGTACTCGACGCCACGGTCGCCCTCGGTCCAGGTTCCGGTCCCGTACACCCATTCGGCCCCCACGCTCACGACGTGCGCGATGTCGAGGGAAAGGGCGACGCCGGTCCCGTACCCTTCTTCAAAGGCAGCGTAGGGCCGCTGATACGTGCTGATCATCGAGAATCCGACGTACGGGGTGGCGAACTCCAGCCCGGCCCCGAGCCCCAGGCCCGCGATCCTGTTCTGCGTCCGACCGCCCTCGAACAGGTCTTCCGTGACGTCCGAGCGGTAGGGCGCGATGAGAGTGCGGAGCCGGAAACAACCGGGTTTCACACACCCAAGGTTGATGGACGGCGTCCAGCCCACGTACTGCGGCCCCGACGAGACGACCGCACGCGATGGCACCACGTTCCGGAGCAAGGCCCGAGCCCGCCGATGCTGGAGCATGTACGACCCCTCTTCGTAGATCCCATCCCGGTAGTATGGGATCATGCTCCGACTCCATCGGAGACCCGGGCGCTTGCGCACGCTCTCCGCGTTGAGGACCGCCATCGATAGGCCAGCGAGGGTGCGCCACCGGGCACGGGGCTCGTAGACCGTCCGGTAGTTCAGCACCTCGGACAGGGCGCCGGTGGTCCAGGAGTCCGGATCTCGCAGGTAACTCGGCACATGGGGGGCCGTGGGGCACTTCAAGCCGGGATGCTCCTCGTCCTTTTCCTCGCAGGTCCTTGACCATCCGGCAATCGTATCCCGGGTCTCGCGATTGGATTGGAGCGATTCGACGACTGTGTCCAGGAACCCCGGTCGGTCGAGTTCGCCCGCCTCGTTACGAAGCTGGCGCTGCTCGTACTGGGCCTCAGAATTCTCCGTGGGGCACAGGCCATCTCCATCACCACGCAAGCACGCAGCGAGCTTAGCATATCTGGCACGCAGCGGAGCGAGTTCACTCTCGAAGACCCGCTCGCTGTCTCGGTGCGTCTTGGCGGCGTTGAGCATCTCGGTGAGGACCGCTTCCCACCCCGCTGATCCAGGGGGCACGGTGGGGGTGCCAATGCCCCCAGCATGCCTCGGGAACTCCAAGTCGTACAGCCCCGAGAACACGAGCCCGGCGAGAGGGTCCCTCGTCTCGAGGCCACGTGAGTGGTACAGATCCGCGATGACGGATGGGAGGTAGTCCTCGTCGGGAGGCTCGCGCGTGAGCCTTCTGGCCGCGTACACGTACCCGTCGTAGATCCCAGCGTAGAAGTCGTAGACGCGGAAAGGGCGCGCGAGAAACGCCGCGAACGCTCCCAGGTCCGCCCCGACGATCTCGGGCGCGCGGTCGGTCGGTCGGATCCAGTCCCGGGCTTCGATGGCGTGTCGCGTCGTCGTCTCCAGCTCGTACTGCCGACCGGACTCGACGAACGTAGACGCCAGATTGAGCACGCCATCGATGCCGTAGAGGGTTTCCACGTCACCGGGATCTACGAGGTCGTCCTCGGTCTCCGCGCCCCGCCGGACGTCCGGGTCCGTAAAGAACATGACGGGGGCGCCCCAGTTCAGACGTGACGCCCCTCCGACCTCTTCCTCCTCGGTTCGGCGGACGTGCTCGTAGATCTCGAGGGCCAGTCCGAGTGGGTTGTTGTCGAACACCCCACCGTCGATGAACGCGAGCGACTCCGTCAGGTCGGTTCGGGGGAAGAGAGTCCCGTGGTCCAGACTATCCGTGAACGTCACACGGACGGGCGCCCAAGCGTACGGAAACGCGGCCGACGCCAGCGCCACTGTACGGATCGTGTTCTCATTGCCGACCACGGTGCTCCCGGCAGCGACGGACTCGTACCGGTCAGGGTCTGCCGAAACGTCACCGAGAAACGCGTGGTCTCCTGTGTGAAGGTCCCTCGCGAGAGGCTTGAGCAGCGGAAAGATCATCTCTCCAAAGGCGCGGAGCGAGTCTGTACGCACCGTCCCGCTGTTGTCGGAGAGCAGGTCCCGGTTGAATCGGAACGGCTCGAATGCCAACCCGTCGCTTCGCACGCCCCCTGCTCCTGAAGCGCCGGCCACGCGGAGTGAAGCCGTCTGAAACACGGTCGCCATTCTCTGCCGCTCCAATCCGAGCGAGCCGTCGGCGGGGCGTGGGGTCTGGCTCGTCATCGTAATGCCCGTTGGGATCGGGCGGGACAGGCGGAGGGACGCGCGACCCAGAGATTTCTGGACGAGGCCATCGAAGACGAGCGTTTCGAGGGGCTTGCGGCTGAGCACCGCGTCCACATCGCGCCGCGCTCGGTCTTCCGAAGCGTCCCTGTATTCGGGGAGCAACTCGTTGATGCCGATGCCCGTCCACACCTGCCAGAAGAGGCTGCTGCTCGGCCCCATCCGGGAGTGGGCTTCGTCCTCCGCCCACTCGATCGTCGCGAGGATCGAGTTGACGTTCCCGGCCGACGCGCCCGTCGTGGCCACCAACTCGTACTCGTGAAGAAGATCGTTGAGCTCCGACGAGTCGCTCTCGCGAGTCCCGCGGAGGAGGTCCAGCACGGCCCAGTTAACGCCCGCCTGGTAAGCACCCTTGCTGATCCCCCCGCTCGACACCATGACGAAGGGGCGCGGTCGGTCGTCGACCGGCACCTCCACGTCCAGGCTCGCTTGGCGGCCCACCTCGGGAGCAGGGCGTTCTTCCTCAGGGTCCGCGGTCTGCCCCAGAACGGGGCCGACACTCAGCAGCAGTGCCAGGATGAGACCAGGGGAGCGTGCCGGCATAGCTGGAGAGGGGGATCCTGTCTGAACCTACCTCTCTGGTATCATACATGCCCGCATTGGTGGTAGGAATAGTGTCCCGGCGCAGAGTTGGTGCACACGAGACGCTCACAGCTCGTCACTTGCCGTCGCTAGGGTCCGTCGGTACTCGCCAGGCCACGCGGGACTGGGCGAGTTCGTGAGAGGGCGTCTAGAGCCCGATTCCCTCGCTGGCGTTCTCGTCGAAGAGCCGGCCCTCGCGGACGTACTCGGCGAGCATGGCCGCCGACTTGTGCCGGGTCTGTTTCTGGATGGCCCGGTCGGGCTTGCCCGCGCGCGCGGCCGTCGTCGCGAACCCCGCCCGCAGGCTGTGCCCGGCGTACAGCGAGGGGTCGAGCCCGGCCGCCTCGGCGTACTGCTTGACTACGTTGGCGACCGTCCGCCCGGTGATGGCCCTCCGCCCGAGCCGGCCCCAGCGGTCCACCGAACGGAACACCGGTCCCGAGAGGGGGGAGGGGCGGCCTTGGTCCGCCAGCTCGCGGCTGGCGGCGGCGAGGTACGACCGCACGGCCCGCACCGGGCACGTCCCGGCGCGCTCGCCGTAGGCCACGCCGACCACCTGCCCGGCGCCCTCCTGGTCCGACTTCGACCTCGGAATCAGCAGCCGGAGCCCGTCGGGCGAGAACGAGAGGTTGCCCGTCTCGACTGCCGCCAACTCGCTCCTCCGCAGCGCCGCCGCGAACCCCAGGAGCAGCATCGCCTTGTCGCGCCTCGCCCGAAGCGCTGTCCCGGGAGGGGCCTCCTCCGCTCCCTCCCCGAGGCGGGCCGCCGCGTCGCACGCCGCCGCCATCGCCACCACGTCGGACGCGAGCGCGGGCGCCACCTTCTCCCGCGCCGCCCCCAGCGTCCGCACCACGCCCGCCCAGACGGAGTGGAGCGGCTCCCGGCTCCGCAGCGCCGGGCTCTCGACGCCCGCCAGCTTGTGCGCCTGGCTGATCGCGGCCAGCCGACGCTCCAGGGTTGCCACTTTCAGCGGCGCCGTCGGCCGCCCGCGCTCATCGTCCGGCCCGGCCTCCGCGCGGCTCGCTATATATAAGGCGACTGTCTCGGGCGTCGCGGGCATGGCCGCCAGCCCTCGGTCGTCGCACCACGCCGTGAAGTCGGCCCAGTCGCTCCGGTACGCCCGCAGCGTCGCGTCGCTTCTCGCCGCCTCAGCGAAGCGCCGGGCGGACTCGGCGTCCGCCTCGACGGGCGCGAGGGGCGCGGACGAACGGGCGGGGAGGTGATCGGTCATGGAGCGAGGGGGAGGGGAGGGTAAAACGAATCGTGGCCGCTGACGAGCTGGGCGCGAATTGCCGCGATGCGCGCTCTCGAATCGGCCGGGATGAGTCCGTCCCACCCGTCCCACAGCCCGTCCGGGGACTTCGCTCGCTGATGAACGTGTAACGGAAGGTCAACCGGCCCGCCGCCTGTTACGACCGCCACCAGCTCGTCGGTGTCCCGGAGCTTGCCCCACTCCCAACGGTCGGGGTCTACGGTCCCCGCGTACAGCGACGCGAGCACCAGCCCGTCCGGCAGGTCTGGATTCATCCTCACGTCATCGACCTTCCCCAGCGCTCGCTGCAGCGCATACCCGAGGGGGTCTCCTTCCACGAAGGCCATCGCGAGCGTGCCGTACCCCCTCACGAGCCCGGTCATGCCTCCCGCCAGCCCGATGGCAACCGCGACGCCGTCGCGAAGCGCGTCGGGGTCAGTCGGTCCGAGCAGTCCCCGCCCGTCAGCCTTCCGACGGGGCGACGATCGGAGCGCGCTCGCCGCCATCGTCAGCACACCCATCGCGATCGCCCGACGGGCGCGTTCGCAAGCATCCACCACCAGGATCTGCTCGCGTGACAGCGCCTGCGCGGTGGCCGACTCGCCGCCTTCGGCGGTGGCCGCGTGGCGCAGCGCTTCCGCCTTGGTGAACCCTGGGTTCCTGGAGAACTCGGAGAGGGCACCGACGAGGTCCCGGTACCGCCCCCAGTCCAGCCGGGCATACGCGGCGTTCAGAAGACGGAGCCATCCCCCCGCCACCGGCGCGATCAACTCCGCTCGCCGAGCGAGGTCGTCGGCCGTCTTCGCCCGTTGGAGCTCGGACTCGAGGCCCTGAACGCACTGAAGAAACGCGGCCACGTACACGTCGCCGACGTCGGGTTTCGAGCCGAACCGTTGCCAGGCCGTCCGTACGAGCGCGTCGAGCAGCCGCCCCGCGACCACTGCGTCCCCGCACGCCAGCGCCTCCCGCACCGTGTCGCGCCAAACTCGGGTCGTACTCCCCACAAACCCTCTCTCCACAGATTCCCGGTCGAGCATGGACCACAGGTGCTCCAACTCGCCCGCGAGCTGCTCCACCACCGTCCCATCGGCGTCGAGGGCGCCCAGCTCCTCCCGCGTCTGATCGTACGCCTGGCGAGATTGGAGGAGGGACGTGAACGCTGTGCCCAGGTGGTCCACCGCCTCCTGGAGCGCGTCGGCGTCGCGCTCACGGACGGCGGCGGTCGCAGCCCGGCGCACGCTCCGCAGTGCGTCCAAGTGCCGGCGCTCGGGGTGCGGGCCGAGCGCGACCCACCGCCGTCGCCGGTCGCGCCAGCTCAGGGTGCGCCCGAGTCCAGCCACCCACCCGTCGCCTGCAGGCACGACCGCCCCCGGCCACAACACCTCGACAGCCACTCCGCCCTGTGTCCCCTCGCCGCGCAGCGCCCGGAGCTGCACGTCCACGACCGATCGGTCGGCCGTCCTCGGGCGCACCCACACGCCCCCCGTCCCGGGGTCCTCCGGCGCCTCGTGGCGGGAGCGAAGGCCGCCTCCCTCTCGCCCGAGCGCGAGGCGCATGTCGAAGAGGAGACGCTCGGCCTCGACCGCCCGGTCGACGAACCGGGCCACCTCGTCGTCCAGGATCCGTTCCATGGAGCCGGGAGAGAGGGCCTCCAGGGTCCGTTTCACGCTGCGCCCGACCGCTCCCAATGCCACCACCGCCGTCAGCGCTCCTGCGGACCCGAGCACGACCAGCACGAAGGACGCGGGCGCCGTACTGATCCCGGCCTCCGCCAGCGTGAACGCGCCCCCGTTGACCAGGAGGGTGGCCAGCCCCCAGAACAGCGCCGTCGGGCTCCGGGTCTCGCGGAGCACCGCGGCGTACGAGGCGGCCCCCGAGGCGGCCCCCCGCTCGGCCCGTGCTGCCTCTACAACGACGAACACGAACACGAACACCACGCCGAGCGCGCTCGCGCACGCCCCGAGCAGCGTGCCCGCGTATGACGCGACGGTCCCCGTCAGAGGCGGCGCCTCCGCGCGACCGAGGAGCAAGGCGACACCCGTCGATACGAGGGCTACGCCCAGAACGAACCCCGCGAGCCCGCCCCAGTCGCGCCACGCCCTCACCGTCCAGGCGGCCCACGCGTGCCGACGCACGAACGGGACCCACCACGCGCCCGTCGCCTCCTCGCTCAGCCACTTCGCGCTTGTATCTCCAGAGCGACGTGATGGCGCGCTCGCGGCTGAGGCGGTCTCCCTAGACGGGGTTGTTGCCACGATCACGCCCAGCCAGAACACCGCGCTCCCCGCGAGGAGGACCCCGACGACGAGAAGGTAGACAAGGGCGAGGAGAGCGAAGGGGGCAAGTGACACCCGTTATTGCAAAAATAAACCTTCTGAATGGATACAGGTCTCCCTGACGGTGACCGGAGTATAGCTCGTACAAGCTCATCCATTTCCGATAATGTCCCTTTATCGGAAGTCATGCTGTCAAGCCCTTGGCGGCTCTCTCGTCGCAACTCTACGCCTCGCTGCTGTGACCCATGTTAAGGTACCTGAAATTGCAATAATGGCTATTACAGCACTACTCGGTAGGAATGGGTACGTAGCCCGCGTGGCGTAGCCATCCCGCTGCGTCCTCCCACGTCAGCGCTCGCACTGCTACGCGGAGAGCCTCACTCAGCGCCGTCTCGGTATCGGCCCGAGCCCGCCGGACGAGGCGCTTCACCTTCGACCACATTTCCTCGCAGGCATTGAACTCTGGCGAGTAGCGTGGCTGCCATACGAGGTCGGCTCCCCGCGCCCGGATCAGCTCGCGCAGGTTCGGTCGCTTGTGGATGGAGTGGTTGTCCCAGACCACGAGGTCGCTCTCACGGAGCCTCGGGCTCAGGTGCTCGCGGACGAACCGCTCGAAGAGATCGCCGTCCACGCTTCCCTCGACAGCGACGACCCCGCCTCGGTCGAGGCCCACCCACCCGATCAGGCTCCGCCTCCGGCCCTTCCGGTACGGCGCGTGCTCTTCGCATCGCTGGCCCCGAGGTGCATAGCCGTGGCGGACGCGGCCCCCGGCGACGATCCCGCTCTCATCCACGCAGATGATCCGCGCACCGTCTACCGCCCCCTGCCACTTTGCGAACGCCTCGCGCTCGGCTACGATGTCGTCGCGGAGTCGCTGGACGGCTCGGAAGGACATTTTTTGAGCGTCAGCGCCATCCGAGCGAGCGTCCGCCCAACGGCCTGCTGGCTCACCGCGGGCTGCCCAGCGTCCGTCAGTCGTGCCGCCAACTCGCGCTGCGGTACGGACGGGTCCTCATCGAGCCACTCCCGCAGGAGCGCTTCGCCCTCGGCCGTGACCCGTCGCGGGTTGCCACCGGCACGGGGAGCGCGCTCGACGGAACCGGTGGTGCGCTTGAGCCGGAGCCAGCGGTCGAGCGACGAGGAGCCGACGGAGAAGCGGTCGGCCACGGCCTGGATGGAGCCCTCGCCGCGCTCGTATGCCTCAACGGCACGGCGGCGGAGGTCGGAAGAGATCGCCATTGGTAGGGGGGAGCGGCGAAGCTACCGCCCCACTTATACCGAGTCACGCTGTACGGCCCTACCTGAGACAACACGGCTAGCAGCTCACTCGAGGCCTGAGGCAATCTCAGCCGCCTCGTTGTTTCGGATCTCACCCACGTTCACAACGGAAACCACGACTCCAGGATTCGTCGGCAGCTTCACGGCCATCGGCAGAGCTACTCCAGTACGGTCACCATGTCGAACATCGGCAGGTAGATCGCGACGAGCACCCCGCCGACGACGAGACCCAGCACCACGATCAGGGCCGGCTCGATCACCGATGTCAGCACATCGACGGCCCCGTCGACCTCCTGCTCGAAGTGGTCTGCCGTCCGTTTCATCACCGACGCCAGCTCGCCCGTCTCCTCACCCACCGTCGCCATCTGCACGAGGAGCGGCGGGACGAACCGCGAGGCCGCGAGCTGCGGGGCGAGCGATCCGCCTCGAGCAACAGCTCGGCGGGCGCCTTTGAGCACGCCTCGGAGCACGCGGTTGCCGGAGGCCCCGGCCGCGACCCCCAACGTGTCGACGAGCGGGACCCCGCTCCCGAGAAGCGTTGCGAGCGTCCGCGCCAGCCGGGCTGCGTGGCCCTTGACGGCAAGTGACCCGAGGATCGGTAGCCGGAGCCGAACGGCGTCCCAGGCGCGAGCGCCTGCCTCGGTGGCAAGCCCCGCGCGAAGCCCGAGCCCCCCGCCGAGGACGCCGAGCCCGATCAGGAGCGCGTGGTCGCGGAGCCCGTCCGAGAGCAGGAGGACGAGGCGGGTCGGAGCCGGGAGCGGGGCGTCGACGTCGGCGAAGAGTTCGGCGAACGTCGGGACCACGAACGCGAGCAGGAACGCGACCGCGCCCACGGCCACGACGACGACGAGGGCCGGGTAGACGAGGGCGAGGGCCACCTTGCGCCGGAGCGCCGCCGTCTTTTCGAGGTCGTCGGCGACGCGGGCGAGCGCTTCCCCGAGCGTCCCCGACGTCTCGCCGACCCGGACCACCTCGGGGAGGACCGGCCCGAACGCGCTGGGGTGCCGGGCGAGGGCATCGGAGAGCGCGCCCCCCCGGCGAACGAGCCGCGCCGCATCCGAGAGCGCGTCCCGGAGAGGGCGTGACGACGCCTGCCGGGCTGCCCCATCGAGCGCGTCGACGAGCGGGAGCCGAGCGCCCACCATAACGGCGAGTGCACGGGTGGACTCAGCGAGCGCACGGGCGGGGACGCGCCGAGCGAGCCCGAGCGACGCAAGCGGTCGCGCAGCACTCTGAGCAGGACGCCGCCTCGTCGCCGTCGTCGTGCGCTTCGCCGTTCGGCGTGGCCTGGCCGGGGCAAGGGGACGTCTCATCCGCCGGGCGGGCTCTCGTACTCGACGCCACGGTAGCGGAGGGTCACGAGCGACGGGGACACGGTGAGGACCTCGACCTCGCCGGCCCGCTCGCCGGCCCCGACGACCGCGCTTCCGCCGCCGTCGAGTTCCAGGATCGCCTTCTCCCCCACAACCCCGACGACGTAGACCGGAGGAACGGCCGGGGGCGGCGGCTCGGGCTCGACGTAGGGCTCCGAGTACGCGAGGGCGTCGTCGAAGGACATGGCGTCCTCGAACGGGTCGGACGCGGCCGGCGAGGTGGGCTGGGACGTACCGGACCGGACGAGACCAGGTGGCGGCTCGAACGGGTCCTGGACGCTCCCGAGGTAGGGTGCCGGAAGCCCCGGCGCGACGCCCCCTCCCCCGCTCGCGTCTGCGACCACGATCGGGTCGAGGTCGTCGGCCGGTCCTGAGAGCGCGCTCGTGACGCGCCACGCCACCGCCGCCCAGACGGCGAGGGCCACGGCCACGAGGGCCACGACGACACCCCTCCGGTCTCGCCACGTGCCCGTCATGGTCTGTCCCTCGACGCGCGGCGCTGGAGGGCGTCGACCTCGACCGTCGCCGTCACCGGCCCAGGCTCGAGGCCAGACCCCGCCAGCGAGAGCGAACGAACGCGGAGCGGGGAGCGCGCCCGCTCGACCGCGCTCACGAATCGGCCGACGGCTACAGTCGGCCCTCGGACCACGAGACGGACCGGAAGCACCTCGTAGCCCGCCTCGGCGACGGGCACGCCGGGCTCGACCTCGACGAGCGCCGCGCCGGCCGAGTCGGCCCAGGCGCCAAGCGCGCCGAGGACGACGGAAAGCTCCCCGGACTCGGGCAGCTCGCCTGTCGTGCGGCCTGCACGCGCACGGAGCGCCCGGCGCTCGGCGTCGAGACGGGCCTGCTCGGCCGCCAGGTCGTCGCCCCCGAGGCGGCCGGCCTCGGCCCTCCACGCCGAGGCGAGGGCCGCGGCGTCGAGGCCCCTTGGGACAACCTCGACGACGAGCACGAGCGCTCCCAGCCCGGCGACGACAGCCGCAAGGAGCGGCCAGCGCGTGGCAGAGGGCCTCCGAGGAGACGGGGGGACGGCGAGCGGCACGGGCTAGAGCAGTTCAGGCGAGGAGTCAGAGCGCGTGGGCCACCGCTCGGGCGTCCGCCAGGCGTGCGTGAGGGTCCGGTCGACCGTCCGGGACCGCCCCTGGAGCGCGAACCGAACCTGCACCGAGGGGGACGTCCGGTCGAGGTCCGTCTCGTCTGTGACAAAGACGGTCTCTCGACGAGCGCCGTCGACCTCGTCCGAAGGGGCGAGACGAGCCTCGAACGCGGTGGCGCGGACCTCGGGGCCGTGGACCCGCACCGTGTCGCGGTAGAGGACGCTGTCCCGGACAGCCCAGGCGATGCGGTCGGATTCTTCCAGGCCTGTTCGACCGGTTACAAGGACGAGGGAGTCCGGCCCCGCGTGAGTAGCGGTCTCCGCGCGACGGAGGTCACGAGCCAGGGCCGCCTCGGCGAGGTGGACGTCGGCGTCGAGGGCGAGGTCGCGTTCCCACCGCGTCATGGCCCGAGCTCCGAGGAGGTAAGCGGCCGTGGCGACGACGACGACGAGCCCCGTCACAACCGTCGCGACGGTCACCTCGACGAGCGTGAAGCCCGCCTCGGGGTGACTCGCCTCTGGTAGGCGCTCGCGCCGGCCGGGGATCTGGAAGCTGCTCACGGGACCTCGGCTGGGAGCGGCTCCGCATCCACCGGCACGAGGCGAGCAGCCTCCAGCGTCACGAGCGGGCCACGGTCCAAGCGGTAGACCTCCACCCGGAGGCCCAGCGCGCCTTCCACGGACTCGACCGAGCGCGCGATGCGCCACGGCCCCTCCTCGATGTCGGCCGTGCGGAGCGTGTCGGGGTCGGCGGCGAGGGCCGCCTCGACGTGGAAGCGCGCGAGGGCGAGGGCCTCCGAGCGGTGGCGAACGACGGGCGTGCGCGTAAGGGCGACGACGGCGAGGACCGTTGGCACGAAGACGGCAACGAGGAGCGCGAGCGCGACCGACGTCTCGACGAGCGTGTACCCGTCCTCGTCACGGAGGGAGGTGGCAAGCCGGCCGGGGCGAGGACCGATCATCCAGAAGCGAAAACGCCCCAAACGAGGAGCGCGTCCCAGACCTGGGCGAAGGGGACGGCCCAGAGCGCCAGGGCTACGCCGGCAGCGATGAACGGCGCGAAGGGGACTCGCTGACGCCGCGCGAGACGGCCGGTCGCCCGCCCTGCGAGGCCGACGACAGCGGCCACGGTCGCAGCGAGGTAGAGCGCCCACAGAACGGGCCACCCGACGAGAAGGGCGAGCGCGCCCCCGAGCTTGACGTCGCCCATCCCGAGTCCCGGCTGCCCGAAGGCGACGTGGCCGAGCGCCCGGACCCCGAGGAGCACGGCGCTCGTGACGAGCGCGGCCCCGAGGCGGACGAGAACGGTACCCGAAAGCACCGCCAGAGCCAGACCGACGGCGGCCGAGGCGGCGACGAGCGCGTTCGGGACCACGCCCCGCCGGAGATCCGTCCCGGCCGCAATCGCTGCGACGACGCACGCCACGACAACCCCGGCGGTGTCTACAGAGACGACCACTCCCATCAGTCTGGGGTGCGGTTCGTGATCTGCCCCGTCTCGTCGACCGTCCACTCGTCGAACGTCCCGTCTCCGTCGAAGTCGACGACGGCGCGGGCGACGGCAACGTATCGGGCCGGCTCGGCCGTCTCGATCGTCACCAGGTAGCGGGCCGTGCCCCCTGCCTCGACCGTCGGCTCCTGCTCGAACCCCAGGACCGCCAGGTCCTCGCCGAACCGGTCGAACTCGAACCGGTGGGCGCGCTGGAGCGTGTGGACGTTGCGGAGCGCGAGCTTGGCCTCGGTCTGCTTGGCACGCGTCGCGACCGAGAGGAAGCGCGGGAGCGCCAGGAGCGCCAGGATGCCGATGATGACGACGACGATCAGGAGCTCCGTGAGCGAGAACCCCGCCGTCTCGCGAGCCGCCCTGCCTCCCCGCCGGAGCCACGAGGACAGTCGCTTTCGGGCCTCGGATCGGTGAGTACGTCGGTGCATGGGGTCTATCACGTTCTTGTGTTGCTAGCTACGGCTGGGCTGGCGCCGAGTCAAGACGGATCGGGCCTCCAGAGACCCTCGGGACGGACCCACCCGCCACGGGGGCAACACGCCGGACGGAGGCGCGCTGCTGCACGACCTCGAACGATGGCTCACGCCCGAGACCCACCGGCACGTAAAACGGATCGGGGCGCGCCTCGCGGTCCACCGTGGCGTCGACGAGCCACCCGACGTAGACCGCCGGTGAGTCGAAGAGATAGAGGCCCCGCGCGAGGAGCGTCCCCTCGACCAGACCCCGCACTTCCGCCCGCCGAGCCGCGTAGACCACGCCGCGGAGGACCGCCTCGGGGCTGGCGACGAGCCTTGCCGCCTCGCGCCCGCCTGCTTCCACCGGCAGGCCCTCACCCGCGGCATAGATGACGGACCCCTCGACGACGGCGTCCTCGATCTCCAGCCGGTCGTCGCGCGCGAGCGCAGCCCCCGAGGTGGACGGCCCGGCGACGTAGAGCACAGACGGGAAGGAGAAACGAGATCCTCCACCCACAGTGAGCGCACGGCGGGCAAGCACTTGCCCTTGGAGCGAGACGTCTCCCTCAACCCGCACGCGGTCGGCAGTGAGGAGGACCCCCTCGCCCTCGACCGACTCTGTCACGTCGAGGCGGCCTCGAGCCGCGACCTGAGTACCCGTCGGCAAACGAAGCGGCCCGTCGAGGCGGAGGTCCCCCGCGCAGAGGACGACGACACGGCCCACCTCGGGGAGGGCACGGACGTCGAGGGCCGTGAGCACGGCACCGGGGGCCGCCATGAAAACTGACACCGAGTCGGCGTACGGCCCCTCCCCTGCCGTCACCTCGGGGACTGCGGCCGGCACGAGGACTCTCGCCTCGGGGACCGGCGCGGCGTCGAGGTATGCCCCGAGGCGGTCCAGGGTCTCCTGGAAGGTCGAGGCGTCCAGGGCCGGGAGCGGGTCGCCACGCATGGCCGTCGAGGGGCCGTCGACGCCACCTCGGAACGGTCGCCGGGTGAGGGTCCCGGTCGTCCAGCCACGGGGGCCGGTCACAACCTCGCCGGTGACTGTCGTCCCGCCGCCGAGGGTGAGCGGCGAGAGCGTGTCGCCCCAGACGACGGCCGCGCGGAGCGCCTCGGGGGGCCGCTGCGCCACCTGGGCCGTCACCGTCGCCTCGGCGCGACCTCGGCGCGCGACGGAGGCCACCTCGACGTACCCGCCCAGCGCTCGGAGGTAGACCTGGGGAGGAGTGTCCGTTTCCCGA
>JBCDLV010000002.1:0-42372 GCA_038744895.1 Bacteroidota bacterium
TTCGACGAGGCCGACCCGCTGGCGCTGGAGCGCGGCGACAAGGTGGCGCTCATCGGCAAGAACGGCGCGGGCAAGTCGACGCTGGCGCGGATCCTCCTGGGCACGGAGGCCTTCGACGGCGACCGCCAGCAGGACCGACGGGCCGAGATGGCCCACTTCGCGCAGCACCAGGCCGAGGCGTTGGAGCCATCGCACACGGTGCTGGAGTCGCTACGCGAGCGCTCGCGCGGTCACTCCGAGACGGAGCTGCGGTCGCTCCTCGGCGCGTTCCTGTTCACCGGCGACGACGTCGAGAAATCGGTCTCGGTGCTCTCCGGCGGCGAGCGGTCGCGGCTGGCGCTGGCGCGGACGCTCCTCTCCCCGGCCAACGTTCTCGTCCTGGACGAACCCACCAACCACCTCGACATCGTCTCCAAGAACGTGCTCGCCGAGGCGCTGCGGCAGTACTCGGGCACGTTCGTCCTCGTGAGCCACGACCGCGCGTTCATCGACGAGGTCGCCGAGGCGGTGTGGTACGTCGAGCGTGGCGGCGTCCAGACCTACCGGGGCACCTACACCGAGACGCAGTGGCAGCGCGAGCACGGCACGGCCTCCCAGCTGGCGCCAGCGGGCGATGGTCAGTCCGGACGCAAGCCGTCGCCCTCTCCCCTACCGACGGCGTCTGCCAACGGGGCGAAGCCAGCCGCCAAGAGGGCGTCGGGCGGCAAGAAGTCGAAGGAGGAGAAGCGGCGCGAGGCCGAGGCCCGCAACACGCTCTACCGCATGATGAAGGACGGGACGGTGCCTCCGGCCAAGGAGCTCGGCGCGGACCTCGCCGCGCGGGCGCTGGAGCTCCTGGAGCAGTCGGTCTCGGAGAAGGAGGAGACCGTCGGCACGCTCGAAGCGCAGATGGCCGACCCAGAGCTCTACGCCAAGCCGGCCGAGTTCCAGAAGACGATGGCGAAGCTGACGAAAGCTCAGACTGAGCTCAAGGAGTCCATGGACCGCTGGGAGCGACTGGCAGCCGAGGTCGAGGCGCTCTGACACGGGTTGGGGGACGGGAGACGGCGGACCGAGGACGGGAGACTAAAGGCAGGAGACCGCTGGCGACTGCCCGCTGGCGACTGCCCGACTCAGACGGGTACGGGCTCGCCGTAGATGAACCGCGGGGCGCCCGTTGGCACGGTCCGCACACCAGCGGGCCTCTCGACGACCGGGAGCTGCTCCTCAGAGTCGTGGCCCGGAGGCAGCGGGTTGGGCTCGGCCCAGAGCGTTCCCCGCGTCGTCCGCATCATGACGTGGTCGCCGTCGCGGCCGATCACGTAGTCGCGCGTCAGCGGCACCTTGCCGTCGGGCGTATCGAGCACGTAGGTCGGCACGGCGAAGCCGGACGTGTGGCCCCGCAGCTGGCGCATGATCGCCATGCCCGTCTCGATGGGCGTGCGCAGGTGCGCCGTCCCGCCGATGAGCTGCGCCTGGTAGATGTAGTACGGGCGGACGCGCATCGACACGAGGCCGTTGCAGAGCGCCATCATCGTCTCGGCATCGTCGTTGATGCCCGCCAGCAGGACTGTCTGGTTGCCAACGGGGACGCCCGCATCGGCCAGCCGGTCGCAGGCCTGGCGCGCCTCGACGGTCAGCTCGCGCGGGTGGTTGAAGTGGGTGTTCAGCCAGACCGGGTGGTGGGAGGCCAGGACCTCGCACAGTGCCGGTGTGATCCGCATCGGGTTGACGACCGGCAGCCGGCTCCCGATCCGCACGACCTCGACGTGAGGGATGGACCGAAGCTCGGACAGCAGCCAGTCGAGGTTGGTGTCGGAGAACACCAGCGGGTCGCCACCGGTGAGTAGCACGTCGCGGATGGCCGGCGTGTCACGGATGTAGGCGATGCCGTCGCGCAGTTCGTCCTTCTTCATCATCCAGTCCGCATCGCCGACCATCCGCTTGCGAAGGCAGTAGCGGCAGTAGACGGCGCACTCGGACGTGACGCAGAAGGCCACCTTGTCCGGGTAGTTATGGACGAGGTTCTTGACCGGGCTGTGGCCCACCTCGTCCAGCGGATCCACCACGCCGACGATGTCGGGCTCGATCTCGCCCGGCTGCGGCACCACATGCTGGCGGATCGGGCACGCCGGGTCGACGGGGTCCATCAGACTGGCGTAGTACGGCGTGATGGTCCACCGGAAAACGCCAGCAGTGGCCTCGATAGCGTCGCGCTCGCCAGCGGAGAGGCGGGCGTAGCGCGCCAGCGTCTCGGCGTCGCGGATGCGGTGGCGCATCTGCCAGCGCCAGTCGTCCCAGTCGTCGGCGGAGGCGTTGTGCTGCGGCCAGGTGGTCATGCGTCGTCAGGTCGCTGGACGTACGGATACCGACGATACTGCTTCAGCACGACAGGATCGGTCGTGTCTTCGAAGGCCTCTCCGCATACCGCACAGGTGAACACGATGCGCTTGGGCGTGCTCGACATGCCGTTGAGGAGCGCGAGCCAACCGCCGCCGCCGTGCGTGAGGTCGGCACGGGCATGATGGTGGTAGCGGTCGTGGCCGCAGGAGCAGACGGGGCGGGCGTCGGGCATGATGAGGCTAGCGTACCGCCAGCGGGCAGCGGCGTTCGCGGATCCCCGGCGGATTCAGCCGCTATCTCCGCGACGGGAAATGGGACCATCGAGATCAGGTATCGCCTCTATTCTTGTCGTATGCAGCGATTGCTCCACAGTCTCGCGCTTCTCGTCGCCATCGGTGTCGTCGGGTGCGACGCCAGCGAGCCCGCCCCGCCCGTTGGCGCATTGCCCGAGGAGCCGGGGTTGCCCACGACCACTGCGGCATCGCAGAACGTGGACGAGGTCCAGCTGGCGGAGGCTGCTGCCCAGCTGGCGGAGGCTCCGGGAGCCCGCAGCTTGCTCGTCGCACGAAACGGGTATCTGGTCGGGGAGGCGTACACCAGCTCATCTGCACTCTCGACGCCGCACGGCGTCAGGTCCGCCACGAAGAGCGTCGCCGCGATGCTAACGGGCATTGCCATCGAGCAGGGCCACCTGCCAGGCGTGGACGCACTCGTCGCCCCTCTTCTACCGGAAGGCTACGCGCTACCGGAGGGACTAGACGATCTCCGCGTCGAGGACTTGCTGACCATGCGGGCTGGGTTCACATGGAACGAGGGCGCCGAATTTCTGCCCTGGGCCGGCTCTTCGGACCCGGTCACATACCTGCTCGACCACCCCGCTGGCGATGCGCCAGGAGATCGGTTCCTCTACAACTCGGCGGCGACGCACCTCCTCGGCGTCGTGCTCGAGCAGGCGACGGGCCAGTCGTTCGACGCCTTCGCCGACGAGGTCCTGCTGGCGCCCATGGGCATCACGACGGCCCGCTGGGTTCGGACCCGCGATGGGCGCGCCAGCGCTGGGTACGGGCTCATGCTTCGGCCTCGGGACCTCGTCAAGCTCGGCATCCTCGTCCTCGACGGCGGACGGTGGGACGGGCAAGAGGTCGTTCCCGAGGCGTGGGTCGACCGGATGGTAGGGCCGCGTGTCGCTCTGGGACGCGAGTACGGCTCCCTCGCAGACGTGGACTACGGCTACCTGTGGTGGATCGACCGGGGGCGCCGGCCGCTCGCCTGGGGGTGGGGCGGTCAGTTCATCTACCTCGACCGGGACCTCCACCTCGTCGTGGTCACCACGGCGGCGTGGAACGTGGGCCAGGCCACCGCCAACGTGCAAGAGAAGGCGCTTCTCCGCGTGATCGTCGACTCGGTGCTGCCGGCCGCTCGGTAGCCCCGCCAGCGGGTCAGGCTATGCGTCCCTGCTCGCGCCAGAGCCGGCGCACGCGGGCGCCCGCCACGCGCCAGCCGTACAAGCCCTGAACTGGCGCGATCAGGAAGTAGACCCACGGAGAAAGCCACGCCACCGCTGGCGCGAGCGTAGCCGCGACTGACAGCACACCGATGCCCATGGTCAGGAGCGACTTCTCGACTTCGTTCCGGGTGCGGATCCGCTCCTCAGCCGAGAGCCGGAGGGCATCCGCCTGGCGGAGCGCGTTGGCGTACATGAGCGCGAACAGCAGGAAGACCGCGACGAAGCCCGTGCCATAGAGCCGCATCATCTCGATTCCCTGCCCGGGTTCGAGCGGCCGCACGCCGTCCAAGATCTCGGTCCCCACGAAGAACGTCGAGGTGAGGGTGAACACGAACTTGAGCGGGTAGACGAAGAACAGGACCAGGAACAGCAGGATGCTGTTGAGCCAGATGGTGACGCCGTCGTCGTCTAGGTCGAACCGCCGGAAGTAGCGGTCGTGGATCCGCCAGAGCATCAGGATCATGGCGAACGAAAACGCGAACCCCAGCAGGCCTGCCATCGCCACCTTGAGCTCGTCGAAGGTCTGCGGCACGTCGAGCGAGATCACGAGGAGCGTGACCGAGAACGCGAAGACGGCGTCGGAGAACGACTCCAGACGCGACGGCGCGAGGCCGCGGTGGTAGAAGCCGTCGCGGCCGAGCGGCCAGGAGGGATCGGGAGCCGGGGTCACAGCGCGGCGGGTAGCGAGCCGGACGCTACGACCCCGCCGTCGCACGCGCCAATCCCTCCGCCAGCAGGGCCGCCAGGAAAGCGTCGTAGGGCTGGCCGTCCAGCTCGGCGAGGATGGCGAAGGTGCCGTCCGGCGCGAACGTAGGCAGCGGGTTGATCTCGATGAACACGGGCTCCCCGCTGGCGTCCACGCGCAGGTCTGACCGTGAGAAGTCCCGGCACTCCAGGGCGCGGTGCGCTGTGAGGGCCATCGTCGCCAGCTGGCGCTCCAGCGTGGGCGTGAGGCGTCCGTCGAGGCCGTAGTCGGCGGGCGCCTCGGGAAGGGCGTGCGTCCCGATGCCCGTGGCGGGGTCCGTCGCGCGCTGGAGGACCGGCAGCGCTCGCGCATTCTCCCCGGTGCCGACCACGCCGACCGTCCACTCGGAGCCCCCCACGAACGCCTCGACCACGAGGTCCTGGCCGTAGAGGACCTGCTGGCGGCGGATCTCCACGCGCAGCGCACTCGCCGAGTCGCAGCGACTGCTGGCGGCGATGCCTTTGGCGGTTCCCTCGTAGCGGGGCTTGACGAAGACGGGCCACCCCAGGCTCGCCTGCTCGGCCTGCATGGCGGGGTCCGCCCCGGCCGTCACCACGACGCCAGCGGGCACGGTCACGCCGGCGGCGGCCACGACGGTCTTGGTGAGGTGCTTGTCGAGCGAGACCGACAGTGCGAGCGCGTCGCTCCCGACGCACGGGACACCGGCCACCTCCAGGAGGATCGGCACGTGGGCCTCGCGGTTGCGGCTGCCGTAGCTCTCGGCGATGTTCACGACGGCGTCCACGTCCAACTCGGGTAGCGCCGCCAGCAGCGCCTGGGCGTTGCCGATCCGGACCGGGGTGTGCCCCAACTGGCGAAGCGCCGCTTCGAGGACGGCGACCGTCTCCTCGGGCTCGTACTCGGCGTCCCAGTCGGGCGGGGCGCCAGCGGGTTTGGGCGCATCGCCGAAGCGGTCGTAGCAGAGGCCGACGCGGAGGCCGCTCACGCCCGATCCCGCTGGCGTCGGCGCTCGGAGGCGTCGGTCTCGGGGGTCTCCGCTAGCGCGTCGAGGTCGAGGCGGGGGCTGGCCGCCGTCGCCTCCCCTGCGGTTTCCGAGGACGAGGCGAGAGCGATCAGCTCGATCTGGTCCAGGAGCGCGTCGAACTGGCCCGACCGCTTCTTGGACCACGAGCCGTACGCAACCCGCATGGCCCCGAACGTGACAGCGATGGCTGCGGCGGTCAGAAGCGTGAGCATGAGCATCGCGGAGAAGCTGCCGGTCACAGCCCCGCCGATGAGAAGAGCCGCGAACAGGACGGCGAGTCCCGTTAGGGCTCCTACTGTGCCTTGGGTTTCCGCAGCGCGGGAGGTCTCCATCTCGATCCGGGTCCCCCCGTCGACTTTTTGGGCGGTCACGTGCAGCTTCGAGGTGGGTCCGCTGGTCCACTCTCGCATCGCCCCGAGGCGACCCATCGACCCCTTCGACCCGAACGTCCGACGGAGCCGCTTGACGACCTCCGCCCACTGGTCCTCGTTGAGATCCGCCGGGATGGTCCGCGACGCGCGCGGCTCCATGTTGGCGCCGAACCACGTGACCGGCTCGGGTTCTCCGCCCCCTCCTCGAATGTCGGCGACGGCCGCGGCGACGTGGGCGGGGTCGATCCCGGACGCCTTGGCGATCTCCTGCAACTCGGTCAGAGACAGCCCCTCGGGCCGCTGGTCGGCCTTGTGCTGGCGCTCGGCGGCACGGGCAAACACACGCCGGGCCTCCTCTTCGGTGAAACGGTCGGGCATGCCCAAAGCTACCCGCTAGCCCCGCTGGCGGCGGCGCTCTCCATAACGGTCCCCCGCCTCGGGGCTTCGGCCAGCGTCGAAGAGCGAGGGGTCGATACGAGCCTCCGTGACCGGGTCTGTCTGCGCGTCGGCTTGCCCGCTGGCGTCGCTCGCGGCATCCGCCAGCGGGGTCGCATCGAGGTCGCTCAGGGCGCGGAGCATCGAGAGCTCGACGTGATCGACGGCCTCACGGAACCGACGCTCCTGCACGCGTGCCCAGGCCGGCGTCCCGAAACGGACGAGCGACACCGCGATGAGCGTGAGGGCCGCGAAGAGAACCAGGAGGCCTGCCTCGAACGTGCCCGCAAGGAGGAATAGAAAGACACCCGCAAAGACTGCGGCGCCCGCATAGTTGTGCTGCGGCCTGAGCGGCTCCTCGACCGCCACGGTGTCGCCCTCCGCGCGCACGGTGACCTGCGAGCTCAGGACCTGGTCCGTGTACGTCCACGTCCGGCGTGGACCGACCTGTTCCGCGCGCCCCTCGGTTCCGAACGACAGACGAAGCGCGTCGACCAGGGCGAGCCATGACGCGTCGCCGATCGGTGCGGGGAGCGTGCGCGTGGCCTGGAGACGCTCCGGCACGCCGAGAAACGTGCCCGGTGGCCCGCCCGGGGCGTCTGCCAAGGCACGGGCGGCCGTGGCGATGTGGGCCGGGTCGATCCCCGCGTCGGCTCCGACCGACTGGAGTTCGGCGAGGGTCAGCCCAGAGCGGGCACGCTCGTCGGCCTGTCGCACGGCCTCCTGCTGCTTTGCGGCTCGCTCGAAGATGGCGTGCGCCTCGTCTTCGGTGTAGGTGCGGAGGGGCGGGTCAGGCATGGAGGTCTCCGTACGCCGAGTCGTTGGGCAGGGATCACGCCCTGCCCCGCTGGCGGCGGCGCTCGGCGGGTGTCTCCTCTGCTGGCGCCTCGGGGTCGTCCAGCAGAGCGACATCCATCCGGACGGCGCCGGCGGGCTCCTGCTCGGCGCTGGCCTCCACCCGCGGTTCCTCCGCGCGAGCCTTCGCCAGGCGCTCGATGGTGTCGAGGTCACGGCGGATGGTCCCCGGCATGTCACGGGCGCGCTTTCGAGCCTGGGCGTAGGACAGCACAGACCCGATCACCGCCAGAATCAGCATCGCCGCCGCCAAGGCGAACCCGCCGGGCTTGTCCTTGAGCATACCGATCAGCACGCCGAACACAGCCAGGGATCCGGGCATCGCCAGGCTGATGTACGTCGCCACGTCCTGAGAGCCGCGCCCGGAGTCGACGGCCACCACCGTAGCGCCCTCCTCCTCGGTCAGCGTTAGGCTCGGACCGTTGACGCCGTACTCCATGGCCTGCCAGCGGCGTCGCTCGCCGATCGTTTCCAGGGTGCCGGGGACCTTGAACCGCTCACGCATCCTGTCGACGGCCTCTGCCCACGCCGCATCGGACACCGGACCGTCGATCTGCCGCGACTCCTGGAATCGCAGCGGCATGCCCAGCCACGTCGGCACGTCGCCAGTGGTAGCGTCGGCCTCGGCGATGGCCGCGCGAATGTGGTCGGGGTCGATGCCGGCCTCCTGACCGATGGACTGCAGGTCCTCCAGGGAC
Organism: Bacteroidota bacterium; assembly: GCA_038744895.1. Classification (GTDB taxonomy): domain Bacteria; phylum Bacteroidota; class Rhodothermia; order Rhodothermales; family Rubricoccaceae; genus Rubrivirga. The sequence continues at coordinate 7,919 of JBCDLV010000002.1, forward strand.
AGGACGCCGCTGTGCGTGGGCGCCTCGTGCTGGCGCTCGGCGGCGCGCGCGAAGATGCGCCGGGCCTCCTCTTCGGTGAACTGGCGGCTCACGACCGCTGGCGCCTCCGCACCGGTGCCTCTTCGCCACTCCGCGCTTCGGCGTCGAGCAGGTCGATGCCAAGCGGGTCTGTACCGAGACGGTCCCGCTGGCGGATGTCCTCTGCACGCGGATGGGCCGTCGCCAGCGGGGCTGGACCGGCCTCCGTGCGCGAGATCAGGTCGATTCGGTCGAGGAGCGTCGCGAATCGGTCCGGGACCTTCGAGGCCGTCGTGCGAGCGGCGAGAAGAGTCCCTCCGTAGGCGAGCAGCGCGACGAGGAGGAACAGGCCGCCGACACCGAGGCCTTCCGCAAGCCCTCCCTTGGGTGCAAACGTGATGACTGAGCCCAGGAGAGTCCCTGTCATGGCGAATACAATCCCCAGTATCATGCCGGTAGCCCGGTACACATCGGCCCGGCGAAGCGTGACGAGGTCACCGTCCGGTCGCTCTTCGATGCGCACCTCGACCGACTCGTGACTGCTCGGCGCGCGCCACTCCCGTCGCCGGCCGACCTGCTCCGCGATGCCTGCCGTCTTGTACTCGGCGCGGAGGAGATCCACGACCTGCTCCCACTCGGCGTCGGAGAGGCGGCCGGGCAACAGCCGCGACTGGCTGATGCCAACGGGAACGCCGTGCCAGGTCTCCCCCGTCTCGCCCGCAGCCTTCTCGATGGCCGCCTCAGCGGTGATGAGCGCGGGGTCCAGACCCGCGTTTGCGCCGATCTCGACCAGTTCCTCCACACTCAGCCCCGTGCCGGGGTCTGCGACATGCTGGCGGCGCGCGGCACGGGCGAAGATGCGGCGCGCCTCGTCTTCTGAGAATCGGCCGCTCACGACCGGAGGCGAGTGCGCGCTCGGGCGCCAGCGGTGTCTGGGGCCCCTGACAGGCTGTCGAGATCGAGACGAGACTCTGCAGCCCTGGGCTCCGCAGGCATGCTCGCGTCGGGCGTGGCCTGGGCCGACGAGACCTCCGCTGGCGCACGCACCGACGCCGCAGACGCATCGCGCGTGACCAACTCCAGCCGGCTCAGCAGACGCTCGAAGCGGCCGGCCTCGCGGTGCTGCCACGTGCGTGTGCCGAGGGCAAGGCCGGTCCCGAACACAACGGCCATGACCGCCATAATTCCTGCCACGACCAGAAGCTCTGGGTCGATGGTGAGGCCAAGCGGGAGGAAGATGCCCGCCATGATCGCGGTGATCGCGGTACCGATCGAAAGCCCGATCACCGTCTGGCGGATGGAGCGCGACAGCGTGAGACGCGTGCCATCCGGAGTCGGCTCCGCAGTCAGCCGGAGGATCGACGTGTTGCCGTTGCTGTTGGGCATGATCGCCATCCACTCGCGCAGGCGACCGATCTGACCGGCCATACCCGGTTCTCCGAACTCGTGGCGCGCTGCCGTGACCACCTGGCTCCAGCCATCGTCGTCGAGCGTCCCTGGCACGACGCGGCTGCGGATGACCTCGACGGGCAGGCCCGCGAGGGTTTTCTCCGCGTGGGGCGCTGCGTCGAGTTCCGCAGCCGCAACGGCCACCAGGGAGGGGTCGAGCCCCGCGGCTCGGGCGGCCTCCTCCAGCTCGGACAGCGACAGCCCGTCAGCGCCAGCCGTGGTCCGCTGGCGCTCGGCGACGAGCGCGAAGATCCGTTGGGCTTCTTCCTCCGAGTAGCGACGTGGCATGCCGGAAGCTAGGACCGAACCCGCCGTGTCTCGCGACTTGCATCGGTCGGTCCCACGGCGGACTCCGCCAGCGGGTCGAGGTCCAGGAGAGGTCCCTGGCTGTCGGTGATTCCATCCGCCCCCTCCGATGCCTGCGCCGATTGCTCGGCATCGGCGTGGCGCTGGACGAGCGGGACGATCTCGTCGGCCAGGGCATCCAGCTGGCGCAGCTTTTTCGCGCGCCAGCGGCGGTCGAAGGCCGCCACGCCGAACGACGCGGCCACCCAGGACACAAGGAACGCGGTCAGCCCCGTGACGCCTGGCGCCATGACGCCGTCGGTCAGGCCGGAGGCCGCCCCCATCGCCATGACGCCAATCAGAAGCGCGATCACAGATCCATAGCCGATGCCCTCCACCATCGGGCTCGACATCCCCACGAGCTGGTTCATGCGGAGCCGGGTCTTTCCATCTCGTGGGCTGAGCACCACCCGCGTTCGGATGCCCATCGCGTTGGTGTGTCCCCACTCGTAGGACGACCCGACCTGCCGGATGGTGTCGCCCTGGCCGAGGACTTCGCCGGCGGAGGCACCGAACTCCGTACGCAGGTGAGCCACGATGTCCTCCCAGGCCTCCAGCGCCAGCGGGACATCGATCCACCGCTCCACCACGACCTCCGTGCGCGTCTGGCCGGTCTGGCGCGAGAGGGTGCGCCCCTCTGTGTCGATCTCAGAGGCTGCCGCGCGCAGGTGCGCCGGGTCGATGCCGGACTCCCGCCCGAGCCTCTCGATCTCGTCGAGCGTGAGCCCCGTGTCCGGCGTGCCGGTGTCGGCCTCCTGCTGGCGCTCGACCGCGCGTTCGATGATGGCAGCGACTTCGCGCTCGGAGTAGGTGCGCATGGAGGTGTGCGAAGAAGAAGACTCGTACGGCCAGGCCGAGGATACGAGGCCGGTGGCGGGTACCCGGGCTGGCGGTTACCCGGGCCGTGCGGATTACGGCCACCTGGGTACCCCTTTGGCCCGCTGGCGTTCTGGCGGCTCCGCGCGCCACTCGCGCTGCGCGCCTCCTCCATGGATCGCCAGCGGGCTCCACACCCTCACCGTCGCACGTGCTTGTAACCCTGCTGTGCGAGACGCCGTCAGGCGAAACAGTAGATCCCGGACGCGAAGATCAACCGCGAGGCTGCCACGTACGTTGAGGCAGCCATGCCATGGGAAACAGGGCACTTCGCCGGTTCCCCACGCGCCCGACCGAACCCCGTCACGTTCCTGGCGAACAACGCCCGCTGCCCTCCTCGACTCGGATGCGCCTTTCCACGATCTACCGCCTCGGCTCTCTCCTGCTGGCGCTCGCGGCCAGCGCCCCGGCCATCGCCCAGACAGCCACCCTCAACGGGTTCGTCCGCGACGCCGCCAGCGGGGAGACGCTGCTGCAAGCCACCGTCCGGGTCGAAGGCACAGGGCGCGGCGCAGCCACCAACGTCTCAGGCTTTTACACGCTGGGCAACCTGGAGCCCGGCACGGTGACCATCGTCGCGAGCTACATCGGCTACCAGAGCCAGCGCCAGACGGTGGTGCTGGCGGCCGGAGAAACGGTCCGGCTCGACATCGACCTTCAGCCGGAGGGCGTCATCACCGACGAGGTCGTCGTCGAAGCAGAGGAGCCCATCGAGGAAGAGCGCGCACCCGGAACGCAGACGGTGTCCATCGACCTCGTCGAGGCGCTGCCCACGGTGTTCGAGGCGGATCTCTTCCGCTCGATCCAGTTGCTGCCTGGCGTCAAAGCATCGAGCGACTTCAGTTCCGCGCTCTACATCCGCGGTGGCTCGCCGGACCAGACCCTGATTCTGCTCGACGGCACGACGGTCTACAACCCGACCCACTTCTTCGGCTTCTTCTCGACGTTCAACACCGAGGCCATCAAGGACGTGCGGCTCTACAAGGGCGCCTATCCGAGCACGTACGGCGGTCGCCTGGGCAGCGTGGTGGACGTGTACAACCGCGACGGCAACCGCAACGAGACGGCGGGGTCGCTCAGCCTCGGCCTGCTGGCGAGCCGCGTCGGCGTCGAAGGGCCCATCCCGGGCATCGAGGGCTCCTACTCGTTCAACGCGCGGCGGAGCACCCTCGAACCCCTGCTGGCGGTGCTCCGCGAGCAGCTCGACGAGGACGGCATCCCCGAAAGCTTCTACTTCTACGACCTCAACGGCAAGGTCACGGTCGACGTGACGCCCAACGACCGGGTGTCCTTCGCCACGTACGCGGGCCGCGACCAGGTGGTCGTCCCCTTCGGTGACGATGCCCGGTTCGACCTCGACTACGGCAACCGGACGGGCTCGCTGAGCTACAACCGCATCCTCTCTGGCACCGCCTTCGCGCAGACGCGCCTCACCGCCAGCCGGTACTTCTCCTACCCCACCGGCGAGTTCGGCGAGACCGGCTTCGAGCGGCCCAACACCATCACGGACTACTCGATCCGCAGCGACATCGAGTGGCTGCCGAACGCCGCGTTCGAGCTCAAGACGGGCGCGTGGGCAGGTCTCCTGAACCTGGGTCTCTCGTCCAGCTTCAACAACAACACCCAGACGGACTACCAGAACCCGTCACGCTACGCATCGGGCTACGTGCAGGGGCGCTACCGGACGCCGGGCGGACTCATCCTCACCGGAGGACTCCGGGCGGAGTACTTCTCCTCGGATGTCGACAACACGCTCGATGCCGTCGAGCCTGTGCGGACGGGCTACCTCCGATGGTCCCCGCAGGTCCAGGTCGAGCAGACGTTCGGCGAGGACCTCGTGCTCCAGGCGGCCGCGGGGCGCTATCACCAGTTCCTGTCGCTCATCACGAACGAGGCGTTCTCTGGCTTCGACACGTGGGTCACGACGGGCCTGGGCGTGCCGCCCCAGGAATCCGACCAGATCGTGCTCGGCGTCAAGACCAACCTCGGGCCGGCCTATCGGCTCGATGTCGAGGTCTACGGCCGGACGCTCACCGACCTGTTCGACACGCGTCCGGAAGTCCAGGACGTAGCGGGCCTCAGCTACCAGGACCTCTTCCGGTTCGGCGAGGGCTTCGCCTACGGCGTCGAGGTTCTCCTGGAGCGCGGGCTCGGCCGTGCCAACGGGCTCGTGAGCTACACGCTCGGCGTCACGCGGCGCCGCTACCCTGCCGAGCAGCAGTTCGACGTCTTCTTCCCGCCCAAGTACGACCGCCTGCACGACCTGACCGTCGTGGCGAACTACGACCTCGGCCGCGGGTGGACGGCGACGGCCGCTGGCGCCTACGCCACGGGGCAAGCGTTCACGACGCCCGGTGGCCTCTTCGTCATCGACGGCCTGCCGACGGAGAACGACGACGTGATCGTTTCGCAAACCAGCGCCCTCAACAACTCCCGCCTGCCGCCCTACCATCGCGTCGACATCGGGTTCACCCGAAACGGGTCCCTTTCGTTTGCGGACTACGAGCTTCAGCTCCAGCTGGTCAACGTGTACAGCCGTCGCAACCTGTGGTTCTTGAACTACGAGCGCGACGAGAACCCGATCGGAGTCACCGAGGTGCGACAGCTTCCCATCCTCCCCAACGTGTCGATCTCGCTCGACTTCTAGGCGACGCGCCTCATCCCACCATGCGCCCTCCCTTTCGCACCTTCCACCCGCTGGCGGCCTTTGCCCTGCTGGCGTTCGTCGCCAGCGGGTCTCTCATCGGCTGCGACGCTGTCATCAACGACGACTTCGAGGCACAGACGGTCGTCTCGGCCTTCCTGGGCGCAGGCGAGCCGATGTCAGAGGTTCGCATCCGGACGACCTCTCCATTTCTCGACCCGTTTGATCCAGACGAGCTCGGCGTCGACGGCGCGGACGTCTCGATCACACTGCTGGCGCCCGACGGCTCCGACGAGGCGACCGTCCAATACCGCCAGGCCGTCTCTGTCGACGAGGCAGGCGTCTACGTGCCCTCAGGCACTGTCCCGGACGTCCTTCCTGAGCGGACGTACCGCCTCGACGTGGTTGTCGAGGGTGAGCGGATCACTGCGTTGACGACAGTCCCCCCGGCCCTGGAGACCGTCGGGGATGCAGATCCGTCGGTGGTCTATGGAGACGGCAACGGGCCGGGCGTCCGAGTAACACAGTCGACGCAGCCCGGCGGGCGCCAGGCGGCGTTTGTCGGCTCGACGCGCGCGCTCGACCCATCGGACTTCGAGGAGGTCACCATCGACGGGGAGACCCGCTATAGAAGCATCCCGGGCACGGGGTCGATGCTCACGCCGATCTACGCCCGGTTCCTCGACTGCGAGGACGAGCCCGGCGGCACCGTCTTGTGCGCCGAGGACCCGCTGCAGGAGGATGTGGTCATCGGCACCTCGCCCGTGATCAATGAGGCCAGCTACATCGACCTCGGCGACGGGACGATTCGGGTCGAGGTGCCTTTCCTGGCCTTCGGCTACTACGGGCAGTACCGGCTTACGCTCGTCTCACTGGACACGTCCTACCAGGCGTTCGTCCAGACGCAAGCCGTCCAGCTCGGCGGCACCACGCTGTCGCCTGGCGAGATTCCCAACGTAACCACCAACATCGAGGGAGGACTCGGCGTGTTTGGGTCGTTCGCCCGAGCCTCCGTCGAAACCATCATCCTGGAGCCCTAGGTCTTGGAGCGCGTCGGCCTCTCCGCCAGCAGGCAGCACCCAGACCCCCTCGGAGAGCGTTCCATGGGACAGTTCTCTGCGCCACCGCCCGCTGCCGGACGCCTCCGTCTGCTTGGTGTCCTCGGCCTGTGCCTGGCGGCCTGCTCGGACGCGCCCACGGCCCCGCCCGTCCCGGCACCGCCAGCGGACCTGGAGTGGACCGAAGTCCCCGGCAACCCGATTCTGGAACAGCCGACCTGCCCCACCTGGAACTGCCTCGGCATGTCGGATCCCTGGCTGGGACGCATGCCCGACGGCCGGACGGTGCTCTGGGTCTCCGCTGGCGGAGACGCCGGCGACGGCGGTCCTGTCGTGGGACGGGCCACCGGTCCCTCCGCTCGCCAGCTGACCTTCGACGCCTCGGCGCCGCAGTTGACGCCCCGCGACGGCGTATGGGACCGCTGGCGCGAGACGGTATCGATGCGGTACGACCCCGGCACCGAGCGGTGGACGATGTGGACGCTCAGCTACTCCCAGAGCTTCTTCGACGACCCTGCGATCGGCCAGTACACCTCGTCCGACGCCGAGGGAACGGTCTTCGAGCGGCCACCGGCCCCGATCTACCGGCCGACGCCCGGCGCGTGGGACGGCGCCTTCATCACGGACCCGGTGGCTCTGCGCACGCCCGACGGCGGCTGGCGGCTCTACTACGTCGGCGCCGGGACGACGGTCGGCGTGGGACTGCTCACCTCAAGCGACGGCCAGACGTGGACGCCCCACCCCGACAACCCCGTCTTCGAGCGTGATCTCAGCGGATGGGACCAGGGCTTCGTCGGCATCGACGTGGCGCTCATCGACGGGCGCTACCACCTCTGGTACTCCGGGTATGAGGAACCACTCGACCTTACGTCGACCCCCATTTCCATCGGGCTCGCCACTTCGGAGGACGGCATCCGGTGGGAGCGGGCGGAGGCCAATCCCGTCATCCGTCCTGGACCGGAGGGCGCCTGGAATGAGCTGCGGATCGTCTCGCCCTCGGTGCGGGTCGAGCCAGACGGAACGCTGCTGATGGCCGTCCACGGACAGAACCGGGAGGATGCCAACGGGCGCTCTCTCGGCCGCATCGGGCTCTACCGGTACGGTCCCGCTGGCGAATGAGACCGTATCGGTCGCCCGCCTCGCCAGCGCACGTGCGTCGGCGCGTGAACTAGTCGCTCACCAAAGCGAACGCGATGTCTCGCGCTTCCCGCTGGCGCAGCGCCAGCGGGGACCTGGCTCTTCTGCCACCCGCATGGGACGATCACACGGATGATTCGGTAGGCTCGGGGAGGAGGCATCGCCTCGACCGATACGCCAGCCTATGCGCTGTCACCGAACGCGTCGAGGTACCGAGCCATCTCCTTCGCCAGCATGGTCTCGTCGGCCTCCAGTCTGTGGGTTCGGATCGTCACCGGCGTGCCACAGTGACGCGCTCGGGCGCGCAAGGCGTCGAGGTAGCCAGGTCGGAACCGTGCACCGATCATTCTCAGCTGGCGGAGGTACTGCTCGGGATTCCGAACGTCGAGGAGGACGTGCCCCGGCATCGACGGATCGGTCCGGATGCCATCGATGTCGTTCCAGGCAATCAGTCCGAAATGGGTTGAGTCGGACCGGTCTTCGATACCCCGTGCATCCAGGCGGACGAAGGGCTGGCGCCGTCTTCGGCTGCTCATGTAGGCGTAGGGACCTGCCAGCGATGCCATCGTCAGACCCAAACTGCCCAGGAGCGTCACCGCGATTTGTGGGCCGTGGGCCAAGTGGCTTCCGTAGACGAGGCCCACCACACCCACGGCGAGACCGGCTCCTGCAACGACAAACGCCCTCCTGAAACGCCGGCTGCGCGCTCGCTCGTCATGGTCGAACGTGAGAGCAGGAATTGACACAGGGGTCGGGGTTCAGGTCAGGCGTAGTGGCGACATCGGCGATGTTCGACCATGCGCCAGCGGGTCTAGGGGGACGGTGTTACGGCGATGAGGAGTGAATGGTTGGACTGCGGTCTCCCGAGCACATGCCACCCTCTCGGGCAAGGACGCCGCCCTCCTCTTCGCGATCCATCGCGCACTTTTCGGGCCTCGTGACCTTCAGCGCCCGACGCGAGCGCTACGAGCCGGGCTCCGCCAGCAGGACATCTTCGCCTCGGAAGTGAGTCAAATAGAGAACGCGTCCCCCGGCACGACCGAGGTCTACCACTTCCAGGTCCACGACATCGGCCTGAATCGGCCCTGGCCTGAACGAATCGGTCACGTCCCTGAACGTCCCCGCCCCGTCGTTGGCGAGGACAACCAGACCTGAACCGAAGCCATTGCCGAGGAAGAGATCGAGATCGCCGTCCTCATCGATATCGGCGAAGTCCGCATCGAGGGTATGGCCGTCGGAGCCCGGCAACCGATCGACGCTGACATCCGAGAATCGCCCGGTCCCGTCGTTGAGGAGCAGCCGGTTGGCGAGGTGCGCCGGCTGACGGAATCCAACGTTGGCGAAGAACACGTCGAGGTCACCATCGCCATCCACGTCGCCGAGTTCGGCTTCTCGGGTTTCTTCGGCCGTCACTCGTAGAGGCAGCGCCCCAGTGTCGGCCTCAGCAAAGGATCCGTCGGGCTGTGAGATCAGGAGCCGGTTGCGGTCTTCGTTCCCGAAGACCAGATCGAGACGACCATCCCCGTTGACATCTCCCGATTCGACGTCTTGCGTCACGTCGTTGTGGCGCGGGAGATACTCTTCGGTCGCGTCCATGAAGTGACCCTCTCCATCGTTCAGGAGAACGCTGTTCTGCCCCGCATTTCCGAGAACCAGGTCCATGTCCCCATCCTCATCCACGTCGATCGCCAACACCGCGTTCGAGGTGGTCCGGAACGTAGCGAGGCGGTCGGAAACGTCTGTGAGATTCAAGGCCCCATCGTTGAGGTAATACTCGTGGACCTGGTTGTCTTCGCTTACGAGGATGAGGTCCAGGGTGCCATTCCCATCGAAGTCTGCGATGGCGATGTCCTCTGTGTCGTTCGCCTTCGGTGGGATGGGGTTGTTCTCGGCTGAGAAGACGCCGGCCCCATCGTTCGTCAGGATGAGGTTGGGCGCAAACTCGTTGGCGACGACGAAATCGAGATCTCCGTCCTGATCGAAGTCTGCGTACTCCATGTCCATGATCTGCCCGGCGAGCGCTTGCCGGGGTAAGCGCTCGGAGACATCAGACCAGCGCTCGATCCGGTCGAGACCCGACCGGAACGTCGGGCTAGCCGACGGCGCCAGCGGGCTAGACGCTGTCGCAACGGCATCCTTCAGGCGGACCTCGTCCATCCAGTCGGCGAGAAGCTCGGGGTAGCGGTCGTTGAACTGTCCCTGCAGGCTCTGGAGCGTGCCCGTGACCCGATGCTGCATGTGCTCTTCGCGGCTTCCGACGACCAGGACACCGTGGTTGGTTCGGGGGAGGAGTTCAAAGGTGGCCGTCCCGGGGCGCTTGTGGTTGACGATTTCGACCAAGTGCCTGTGGTCGGCGTCGTGGATCGCTGCGAAGTCCGCCTCGCCGTACACCGCCAGCACGTAAGTCTGGGCGTCGCGCCACAGGGCGGGTACGTTTTGCTCGGCGAGGCGGTGCCAGTAGGAGTAGTGACGGTTGAGCATCTGGCCGTCTCCCTGAAAAAACAGGGCTCGTTGGGCGACGACTGGGTCCTGGGCTGCAGAGATGACCGATGCTGGATCTCGCTTTTCGTAGAACACCTGGTGGAGGTATGGACGGAACTGCTCGGCGAGTGCCACGGCTTGGCCTGGATCGGCGGCCGAGAGCCACAGCGGCTGGCGGCGGTGAACGTCGAGGAGGTAGTCCTGCCAGTTCCGCACGACTACCCCGTAGACGGCAATGCCACGCGGCATCCGGATGTCTCGTGCGATGCGGGGTGCGATCGTTCCTCCCATCGAGTGTCCGTAGATGAACACGTTCTCTCGATCCACGCGAGGCTCGGCCAGGAGGCATTGATAGCCCGCCGCCGCTGCCGCCACCTCGACTTCGAAGTCGGTGGTCTGGCATTCCGGCGTGCCATAGCTGTCGCCTACGCCAGGCTTCTCGACGCGATACACCGCATAGCCTCTGCTGAGAAGCCCCTCCACGATGAAACGATAGGCGTTTGGCTGGCTTCCGACGGCCTCGACGGTCTGACATGGGTACCCAGGCAGCAGGTACACCACTGGCGGCTGATCCACGCGGCTCGGGCGGACCAAGATCGACCGCAGGTGGCCACCCTCGAACGCGACCTCGCCGTAGACAACGTCGGCATCGGTGTATGTCTCGATGGGGCGCGCCGTGGCGGTGCCGGTCAGTTCCACCACGTCTCCCGCGCGCCACACAGACATCGAGAACGAGTCGCCCTCTCTGAGGGGAGCAGCCCGAGCGACAAGGGCCTGCGGCGAGTCAACAGTCTCTCCGTCCATCGTCAAGATGACATCGCCCACCTGGAGCCCCGCTTGCGCGGCGCCCGCGCCGGGCGCGACCCGCTGGACCAGTGTTCCTGCCGCGCTGTCCATTCCCAGGGCGCTGGCGGTGGCAGCCGAGACGGGAACGGGCCAGACCCCGATCTGCCCTCGCCGTGTGAGGTGGTCGCCTTCGATCTGCTGCGCGGACGTGGGTGGCGATCCGAAGAGGGCGATCGCTGTGATCGCGAGTGCTGCTGTGTACTTCGTCATCACGGTCACGTCCGGCTGCCTTGTGCTCTGCACGCAAGATTGCCGCGGTGGACCAGCCGACGCTTGTCCGACCTTGCGAGAACAAGCCGTAGAGCCTGGCTACGACGCGGTCACACGAGAGCGGTAGCCCGAGGGAGGAATCGCCTCCACCCTCCGGAACGCCTTGCTAAACGTGGGCAAGTCGGCATAGCCCACGGCGTGCGCAATGGTCCCGATGGCGAGGTCGGTATCTGCGAGGAGCGCCTTCGCGTGATCGATCCGAACACGTGCCTGGTACCGATACGGCGTCTCCCCGAGCACCTGCTTGAACGTGCGGAGCAGATGGAACTTCGAGAGCCCCGCTTCTCGCGAGAGCGTCCGAAGCGAGATCGGTTCCTCGTACCGATCGTGGATGACCGTCGCCGCGATGCCGACCCGCTGGTACAGCTCGGCGCGGGTTCCGGGTCGCTTGGCGTCAATGGCATCCATGGCAGCCCGAACCCCTGCCTGCTCGTTCAGAAGCGTCTGCGTGAGGCTGACGTAGAACGCATCCGCGTCCCAGTCTTCATGGCGAAACGTCGGATTCCGCAGAGTCCGATCCAGGAGCGCCAGCTGGCGGCCGACACCGGACAGGTGTGCAGAGTAGAGCAGCGAATGGAACCCGGGCGTGTCATCCGGGGGCGGTCCATCGAGCGCCGCGGCGAGGTCACGACAGGCATCCATGACCAGGCGGGGCGCGAGGTAGACGCAGAGACCTTCGACCGCGGCGTCCGACCGAAACCCGACGTGGTACTCCTGGCCGTCGTTGACCAGCAGGAAGTGCCCCGGTCGGACGACGCGGACGTCGCGACCGGTCGTGTAGACCTCCTCCCCCGTTCGAACGTACTTCAGTGAGATGCCCTCACACCGGACCCTCGCATCGACCTCCGTGACCGAGGAGACGACCACGCGGGTCGGCCCGGGCGTAGACGCCAGCGGGAAGCGCGAGACATGCCAAACAGGACTGGTCCGACGAAGCATGCAGTGGGTCGTGGAGTCGATCGACGGTGCGTGGTCGCCGGTTGCCAACGCAGCCACTGCTCGAATGCGTGCATGGGAGTGGCGAACTGCGCGAGCGGGCCGGACGTCTGCGCCGAGGTACGAGACGAGGCCAACGTGTGTCACGCTCCTGCCAGCGGCTCGCAGCGTGCTACTTTGCAGCGCTGCAGAGGCCCGCGCCAGCGGGCGGCGGCGGGTCACTCCGCTGCCGAGGGAAAGCCGGTGTGATTCCGGCGCTGTCGCGCAACGGTACAGCCCGAGCGCCTCCCTGCGGCCGACCGCCCGGCCGGCTTGTCCGGTCCCTCCCCACGCTGCATGGGGCGCGGTCCCGCTCGCGCGTCGCGTCGGTGGGGTGCGCCCTTCCCCACATGACGCTCTCCCCCGCTGGCGTCCAGGCCGTCCTCGACGCCAAGGCCAAGCCCCCCGGCGCCCTCGGCCGTCTCGATGCACTGGCCGTACGAGTCGCCACCGTTCAGGGGACACCCCGGCCCGACCTGGATCCTGCACGCGTCGTCGTGTTTGCAGGCGACCACGGCGTCGCGTCAGACGGCGTGAGCGCCTACCCGGCCAGCGTCACGGCGGCCATGGTCCAGACCATCGCGTCAGGCGGAGCCGCGGTCTCCGTTCTCGCACGGAGCTGCGGAGCTACCGTGGAGGCCGTCGATGTTGGTGTGGACGCGGATCTGTCCGGCCTTTCTGGCGTCGTTCACGCGAAGGTGGCCCGCGGAACGGAGAACCTGACCCGAGGCGCCGCCATGACGGAGGCACAGCGTGATGCGGCGCGGCAGGCCGGGGAGTCGGCCGCTCGGCGTGCGGCTGCGAACGGCGTCCGCACCCTGGTCCCTGGCGAAGTCGGCATCGGCAACACGACGGCATCGGCAGCCGTGCTCGCGGCGCTTCTGGGGTGGGCGCCAGCGGAGGCCGTCGGACGCGGAACAGGGGTCGACGACGCGGGCCTGGCTCGAAAGGAAGAGGCCGTGCGTGCAGGCCTGGCGCACGTGCCCGCTGGCGCCGGACCGCTGGATGTGCTGCGACACGTCGGCGGGTTCGAGATCGCGGCGATGGCCGGTGCGTTCTCGGTCGCTCCCGCCCTCGAGCTTGTGGCGGTCGTGGATGGGTTCGTGGCGACGGCGGCTGCCGCGATCGCCGTCCGCAATGACCCGAACGTCAGCGAGCACCTCATCGCGGGCCACGTCTCGGCCGAGGCCGCGCACCGCCGCGCGCTGACGACTCTGGACCTGGAGCCCGTGATCGACCTCGGCATGCGCCTGGGCGAGGGGACCGGCGGTGTCCTCTCGCTTCCCGTTCTCCGCGCGGCCTGCGCCGTTCTCCGCGAGATGGCGACCCTGGACGAGGTGCTCGCCCTCGCCTCGTCGTCATCGTGAGCGGCGCCGAGACCATCCGCCAGCGGGCCGTGGATCCGCCGCCGTCGACCGGCTGGCGAGGCGCGGCACGCGTTCCGCTCACGGCGGTCATGTTTCTGACGCGGCTCCCGTGCCCAGCATGGGTGGGCCACGACGCGGCGACACTGTCGCGCTCTGCGGTGTACTTCCCTGCCGTCGGGGCCGTCGTCGGCCTGTTCGGAGCCGCGACGTATGGCCTGGTCTCGCTCGCGTTCGACCCTGTGTTCGCGGCGGCGGCGGCACTCGCGGCGACGGTCTGGCTCACCGGTGCGTTCCACGAAGACGCCCTCGGCGACACGTTCGACGGGTTCGGCGGCGGCTGGCAGCCCGACGAGATCCTCCGCATCATGCGCGACAGCCGGCTTGGGACGTACGGCACGGTCGCGCTGGTCCTCACGCTCGGGGCGCGGTGGGCTGCCCTCTCCAGCCTGGAGGCGACGGCCCTCGTGGGCGCTCTCGTCGGTGCGCACGTGCTGGCCCGCTGGACGGCACTCCCGCTCATCCTGTGGCTGCCCTACGTCCGCGAGAGCGGAACCGGAAAGCCCTTCGCCGCCAGCATGACCGGAAGGCGGCTCATCATCGGGAGCGGGGTCGCCCTCGGCTTGGGCGTGCTGGCGCTCGGGTGGGCGCTCGTCCCCGTCGGACTGACCGTGCTCGCCATCACGGTCGTCGGCGGCATGTACTCTCGCTCCAAAATCGGCGGGATGACGGGCGACGTACTCGGAGCTATCAACGGGCTCTCTGAGTTGGCAGTCTACCTGGTCCTCCTGGGCGATTGGCCGGGCGCCTGGGCACGCATCGCCGCAGCCGTCGGGGGCCTGTCGTGAGCCGGCTGCACCTCCTCCGTCACCTCCCGGCCGCTGGCGCCGAGGGCCGCGCCATCGGCCGGACCGACCTTCCGCTGGCGGACGCTGCGCAGGCCGCGCGTCTTGCGGAGGCCTGGCCGCACGCCGTCCCGCGTCGGCTCGTGGCGAGCCCGCTGGCGCGAGCGCAACAGACCGCCGCGGCACTCGGCCAGGCGTGGGACCTGCCTGTCGAGACCGAGCCCGCCCTGACCGAGGTCGACTTCGGCGACTGGGACGGGCAGACGTGGGCCGAGATCGAGCAGACCGACGGCGACGCGCTCGCTGCGTGGATGGCGGAGTGGACCACCACGCCCGCGCCAGCGGGGGAATCCTTCGCGGATGTCCAGGCGAGGGTCGGCACGTGGCTGGAGTCCATCGACCAGGCCGAGGAAACCGTCGCCGTCGCCCACGCCGGGTCTATCCGCGCTGTGCTAGTGCACGTCCTCGGTTTAGAGGCAGCACACGCCTTTCGGCTGGTCGTGACCCACGGCGCGCTGACCACGGTCCGCCTGTCGCCTCCAGAACTCATCATCCTCAACCGACCTCTCTGATGGCTCGCGCAGCCTTGCTCCTTCTCGCCCTCGGCCTCTTCGCGCTCGGCGGGTGTCGCACCGACGCGCCCGCCGCGGAAGGCCCGGACACGCGGCCACTCACGGATGATGTCGGGCGCACGGTCACCGTTCCGACGGATCCACAGCGCATCGTCCCGCTGGCGCCGAGCATCACAGAGTTGATGGTCGCGGCAGGTGGCCTCGACCGGCTCGCCGCGCGGACGCTCTACGACGACTACCCCGACGCGGTCCAATCGCTGAATCCGATCTCGACGTACCCGCTCGACCGCGAGCGCCTCCTCGGCCTCGGCACGGATCTGGTGATCGGAACCGACCAGGTCAACGATGTCAGCGAAGGCGACGCGCTCGCCGGACTCGGCGTGCCCGCTGTGTACCTCCGCTTCGAGGGACTCGACGATGTCCCGCGCAGCCTTCGCCTCCTCGGCGATCTCTTCGGCACGACCGAGACCGCCGAGGAGGCGGCCCAGCGGTTCGAGTCCCGTCTCGACCAGCGCCAGCAGGCCGGGCCCGATGCACCGCGCGTGCTCGTGCTCATCGGCGACGACCCGCTGTACACGTTCGGCAGGGCCAGCTACATCCACGACATGGTGGAGCACGCCGGCGGGCAATCCGTCACGACAGGCTTTGCAGGAGAAGGCGCCACGCTTTCTGCCGAGTGGGTCATCTCGGAGTCTCCCGACGTGGTCATGATGCTGAGAGAGCCATACGGTCCAGACGACCTCCGCGCCGCGCAACCGGCATGGGATACGCTTCCTGTCCTGGCCGAGGGCCGAGTCTGCGGCGTCGACCCCGACCTCGTCTCCCGGCCTGGCCCTCGCCTGGCCGACGGCATCGACGCGATGGCTGCGTGCCTCACCGCAGTCGGCGCTGTCGCAGCGGCGCCAGCAGGTGCCTCCGCTGGCGAGGCGGAGTAGCCGCACACGCGGCCACATACACTCGGCGCGAACCCGCTACGCGTGCTCGACGGTCGCCAGCGGGCGGAGTTTTTCGGGGTGCGTCGCTCGGATGAGCGCACGCGCCAGCGCCCGCGTCGAGTTGACGAACGGCACCCCGTCGCGGTCGTCTTCGGGGACCGCCAGCGGGAGTTCCGTGCACCCGAGGATGACGGCGTCGGCGCCTCCCGCGATGAGGTGATCGGCAGCGTCGAGGAGCGCCTGTCGGGCTTCCTGTCGCGGGGGTGCGCTGAACGCCTTCAGCCCCCAGGCCGGGCCATAGATCGACTCCTGCACCCGCGCCTGGTGCGTCTCGTCCGGCGCCAGCGCGTGGAATCCAGCCGCTTCCAGACCGATCTCGTGCAGCCGGTTCTCGATCGACGAGGTCGTCGCCAGCACGCCGATATGGGTCGCCGCTGGCGCCACTTCCCGCACCCGCTCTACGATAGCATCGACGATGTGCACGAGGTCGAGCGCCCGACCATCGGCTGCCAGACCATCCAGGAGGGCGTCGTAGATGGAAGGCGCGTGGGCCGTGTTGCAGGGAATCCCTGCGACCGAGCAGCCTGCGTCGTCGAGGCGCCGGAGCACCTCCAGCATGCCCGGCAGCGGACTCGGCGCCGAGCGGTCTGCGATCCAGGTGGCCCGGTCGGGGATACGACCGGGATACGACAGCAGCGCGACCGGCAGGTGGTCCTGGTCGGCACGCGCGTCGGTCTCGTCGAAGAGGTGGCGGACGAGGTCGAGCCCGGCGTAAGGCCCCAACCCGCCGAGCACGCCGATGGCATTTCTCTCGTCAGGCGACATCGGATCGGCGGAGGAATCGGGCACAAGCGTTGAGGAGAGGAGAAAAGACGAGCCGGGACCCGCTGGCGACCGGCGATCCGCGCAGACGCGTTGCCCGCCGCGGCGAGGGCTTCCTATTTTGACGGTGCCGGTCGGCGGCTTCCCTACGCGTGGATCTCGCCCCGGTGCCTTGCCCGATGGTGTAATGGCAGCACCCCACTCTTTGGAAGTGGTTGTGGAGGTTCGAATCCTCCTCGGGCAACCCCGGCGTCTCGCGCTGCACACTCACCGCCTCTCGACCGCCCGTCGCGGGCAAGCCTGTGCCCATCGACCTTCCCGTCTCGATCTTCGCTGGCCGCTCGAACCCTGCCCTCGCGCGGCAGATCGCGAGCGCAGGCGGGTGGACGCTCGGCGACGTCACCATCCGCAACTTCTCCGACGGCGAGATCTACGTCCGCTATGAGGAGTCGATTCGCGGCACGGACCTGTTCATCGTCCAGTCGACGCCGCCGCCAGCGGAGCACTGGATGGAGCTGTTCCTCATGATCGACGCGGCTCGCCGGGCGTCGGCAGCGCGCATCACGGCGGTGATCCCGTACTTCGGGTATGCGCGCCAGGACCGCAAGGACCAACCGCGCGTGTCGATCGCCGCGCGGATGATCGCGCAGATGCTCCAGGATGCCGGTGTGGACCGCGTCCTGACGATGGACCTCCACGCCGCACAGATCCAGGGCTTCTTCGACATCCCCGTCGACCACCTCTACGGATCGGCCGTGTTTGAAGAATGGCTCGACGAGAACACCCTCGGCGAGGCGGCCCAGTCGAACGGCCACCGGGAGTCGGCGCGCTCCTTCCGCGACAACCTCGTGGTCGTCGCCCCGGATGTGGGCGCCTCGAAGATCGCGCGGGCCTACGCGAAGCGGCTCGGGGCCGGGCTGGCGCTGATCGACAAGCGGCGTCCCGAGGCCAACGTCGCGGAGGTCATGAACATCATCGGCGACGTGGAAGGCCAGAACTGCCTCCTCATCGACGATCTCTGCGACACCGCAGGCACGCTCACATCAGGGGCGCAGGCCCTCGCCGACGCCGGCGCGCTCGACGTGCAGGCCTTCTGCACCCACCCGCTCCTCTCCGGACCAGCCGTCGACCGTATCGAGGCGAGCCCGCTCAGCCGCGTCATGGTCACCGACTCCGTCCCGCTTCAGCGGACGAGCGACAAGATCGAAGTCATCTCCGTCGCTCCCCTCTTCGCCGAGTCGATTCACCGCATCGGCTCTGACGAGTCCATCTCGACGCTCTTCGTCGGGTAGCAGATCGGGGACGGGAGACAGAGGACTGGGGTGGCATACGCGCCCGCTGGCGGTTTAAGGCTCACGCGCCATCAAACCCCGGGCCCTCCGCGGCACGGACTCACCATGCCCTGCTGGCGCCAGCGGTCAGCGCACGAATGAGGCGGCGTTGACATCGACGGTCGTCCCCGTGGCGTGGTCGGCCAGGCCGGAGACGAGGAGCACCACCATCGGAGCGACGTCGTCGGGCTCTGTGAGCCGGCCGAGCGCGCCCTGTGCGAGGACAGTCGCTTCGCCGTGCTGCTCGACGTACGGCGCGGCCATGTCGGTTCGCGTAAAACCCGGCGCGACGCCGAACGCCGCCAGCCCGCGGCCCGCCCGAGCTAGCGACTTCGTAAGCGCCACTAGGCCGCCTTTCGAGGCCGCGTAGGCCAGATACTCCGGGTCGTCGCCACGGTAGGCCGCTCGGCTGGAGACCGTCACGAACCGCAGCGCCACGCCCGAATCGTTGGCACTCCCCGCATCCATACGCTCGCGTGCGTAGACCCCAGCCGCCCGCGCCAACTCTCCCACAGATCGCAGGTTGATGCTCAGGGTTCGGTCCCACGCATCGAGCCACTCCGCCAGCGGAGCGTCCCAAGGGGCCTCGACGAAGACGCCTGCGTTCGCGACCACGGCATCGACGCGTCCGTAGGCCGCTATCATATCGTCCCAGAGCGCGGTCGCCGCGCCGGATGTCGAGAGGTCGGCACCGAACGACCGGCTGCCAGCGCCGATACCCTGCGCGAGTGCCTCCGCCCGCTGGCGGCTGCTCCCGTAGTGGAGCGCGACCGTCGCGCCAGCCTCTCCCAGTCGCCGTGCGATGGCCGCCCCGATGCCCCGGCTGGCGCCGGTCACGAGGACGATTTGTCCGCTCAGGTCAATCGTCATGATGCGTCAGATGCGTCGGATGCGATCGAGACGGCCGCCAGCGGGCGGAGTCTGTGCCAGCAGAAGCCAGGAAAGCGGACCTACGGAACAGCGTCATCGGTCTCGGCGCTGGAGCACCGTCTGCTCCCGATCCGCCTCGACCACCAGCTGGCGCCGGTCCTCCGCGTCGCGACGAAGCGTGTAACGGGCAGGGTCGTCGCCGAGGATGAGGTAGGCGCCGGCAACGACATAGCGGCCGGTGTCTCTGTCGTCGCCGTCGAGCACCTCGGCGGTACCGTCGGCACGAAACGTGACCTCGAAGGGCACGTCGCCTCGGGTTCCCGCCCAGGTGCCGAGTAGGTCCGGGTCGAGAGCGCCAGCAGGGTCGGCCTCGCGCAGGGTGAGCGTGCTGCCGCTCTCGACCTCGTGGACACGGAGGAAGGTGCCCTCACGGGTGGCGTCCAGGATCGCGACTCGGTTGTTCGAGCGCACCACGAGTTGTCCGTCGGAGACGAGGTAGCGACCGTCCTCGAACCGTGCGGCGAGCTCGCCGTCGTCGGGATCGAGGAAGACGTAGACCGTCTCGATCCGGTCGTCGGTGATCGTGAGGCGCGCGAACACCAGCGCGTCCTCGACGGGGACGTTTTCGGAAGCGACCAGCTCCCAGGTGCCGATCACGTTGGGCGCCGTCTGTGCAGTGGCGGCACTCGACAGAAGCACGAAGAGAACGGCGAATCGGGACACAGCAGCGGGAAGGGCGTCCGGCTGAGACGCCGGTTCGCCCACGCCGTTCTCCACGTGCGGCCGTAGCCTCCAGGCCGGCTCTGCGCCAGCAGGCCTATCGCGGCGGCCCCGCGGGCTTGGCACTGCCCGGCTTGACGCCAGCGGGACGGACACCGACGGGTTTCGCCGGAGGCGTCGTCCCCGGCAGGGCAGCGCCAGCAGGCATCGCACCCGCTGGCGCCTTCGGCTTGGCGGACGGTCGGCGCCAGATGGGCACGGACGAGCACGGCTCGCCGTACATCACCTTCGAGGCGACCTGCTGGAGGCGCCGCGTGGCCTGCACGAACGCGTCGACCGGAACGAGGTCGTTGCCACAGCCCTTCACGACGACGGGAACGCCCCGGTAGGCCTCCCAATCGACGGCGTCGAGCGCTGCGACGAGCCCCCGCTGGCGCACCTCGTCCGGCGTCCCGGCAGTTACGGACCGGGCCGTACCGTCGAGCCGCGCCGTCACCAGCATGTAGGCCCAGGTCGGGACGAGTGCATCGGCCGAGCAGAAGAGCGCCACGTCGGCGTCGTCGAAGGCGGACCAGTCCATCTCCTTGAGCGAGGCCCGGAACTCGCGCTCGCGGAGGACGAGGCCTTTGTAGAGGTGCGGCTCCAGGTCGAACGGAACCGGCTCGGGAGGCGCCACAGCCGCCAGATCGAGCGTTTCGATCGTGCTCTGAGCCACGCGGTTGACGATGGCTCCGTCGGAGGAGGTGAGGTCGAAGTCCATGGCGTGAGGGAGAAATGTCGGACCCGCTGGCGGGCGTGGACCTTACGCCGCTCGGCGTCGGCGGACCAGCGAGACGCCTACGGCAACCTGCTCCACGGCGGCATCGACCTCGGCGGCCGTCGTCTGGCGGCCCAGGCTGAAGCGGACCGTCGACCGGGCCTGGCTCTCGCTCAAGCCCATCGCCAGCAGGACATGGCTCGGCGCGTCGCTCTGCGACTGGCAGGCCGACCCCGTGGAGGCCGCGACGCCGTAGAGCACCGGGAGCAGGCGGTCCGAGGCCACGCCGTCGAACCGCAGGCTGGACGTGTTCGGCAGCCTCGGCGCGCCGCCTCCGTTGACGATGGTGCCCGGGATGGCGGCACAGACGGCCTCCTCGAAGCGGTCCCGTAGCACCGTCATCCGCTCGGCGTCGGCCGCCAACTGGCGGCGGGCGATGTGGGAGGCGGCGCCCAGCCCGACGATGCCGGGCACGTTGAGCGTACCGCCGCGGAGCCCGCCTTCCTGGTCTCCGCCGGTGATCTGCGGCTGGAGCTTGACCCGTGGGCCCCGCTGGCGCACGTAGAGCGCGCCGACGCCCTTCGGCCCGTACATCTTGTGGCCCGACATCGCCAGCAGGTCCACCCCGTCGTGGTTGACGGAGATGGGCACTTTGCCGACGGCCTGCGTGGCGTCGGTCATCATGACGGCGCCAGCGGCATGGGCGCGCTCGGCGATCTCGGCGATCGGCTGCAGGACGCCGGTCTCGTTGTTGCCCCACATGACGGAGACCAGGAACGTCTCGTCGGTGAGCGCTGCCTCGACGGCGTCGGGGTCCACGAGCCCGTTGGCATCGACGGGGAGGTACGTGGTCTCGTAGCCCTCGCGCTCCATCGCCTCGCACGTGGCCAGGACAGCCTTGTGTTCGGTCCGGACGGTCACGATGCGGTGGCGCCGGCCGCCGTAGATGGCGCCGGCGCCACGGATGGCGAGCGAGATCGCCTCGGTGGCACCGCTGGTGAAGAACACCGTCCGCGGCGTCGCGCCGATGACCTTGGCCGTCTGCTCACGGGCCTTCTTGACAGCCTCGTCGGCTGCCCAGCCGAAGGCGTGCTCGCTGTGCGGGTTGCCGTAGTGCTCTCGCAGGAACGGGAGCATCGCGTCGAGCACGCGGTCGTCGACCGGTGTCGTCGCGTTGTAATCGAGATAAATGGGGGCGCTCATCCGTACTGGCCCGCGGTGCCGATCAGAGACAAACGCCAGCCGATGTGTTTTGAAGATGTATACGGCCCGGCCCGAACCGTTGTTGTGGATCTTCGCCGGAGAGGATTCCTCCTCACACGGTCACCCCCGAGGCAACTGATCGGAATCGTCCCCGTTTGCCTCGACTCCCACTCCCGACGAACCCCCGCATGACACGTCACACACGCCGCCACCTGCTGGCGATTCCTGCGCTTCTGGCCGCCCTCCTCGTTCTCCCCGCTTGCGACTCCGGCGGCGGCGAAGATCCAGATCCTCCCCCGTCTCCAGACCAGATCTTCTTCGGGGTCAACTACACGCAACTGTTTGCACCGCCGTCAGACGCTGAGGTCGCGGCCGTCCGCACGGACTGGTCCGCTCGGAATCCGTCCTCTTCGAATGAGAACCTCGCCGCCTCGGTGGACCTGGGCAATGCCACGCTCCACGTCGTAGAACACACGGTCACGGCCACCGGTGGAGGCTCCATCACGCACTACGGGCTCGTGCACGTCCCGGACGGCGCAGCCGACCTCCCCGTCGTCGTGGTTCATCACGGCGGTGACAACGGCATCAGCGCCACGAGCTTTCTCCAGACGGCGGTGCTGTTCGACCTGGCCGAGGACGTGGTCGCCATCGCACCCGTGTACCGCTCGGAGCCGATCCCGACCGACGGTGTCGCTGGCCTCGGGCAGACCTACACGGCCACCGGTGGCCCGAGCCCCTGGGACTACGACGTGGACGACTCCATCGCCTTCCTGAGCGGCGTACTCTCTGTGTTCGGTGCTGAGACAGACGAGGACCGGATCGCCGCCATCGGCTTCAGCCGCGGCGGCAACGTGGCCACGCTCCAGTCGATTCGAGACGACCGGATCGACGCTGTCGTGGACTACTTCGGGCCGACGGATTTCTACAACAGTGCCACAGAGGTTCTGGCGACGGGGTTGCTCACAGGCAGCCCGGCTGCCCTCAGCCTCCCGGGTGGACAGTATCTCCTGGGCAACGTTTTGGACCCACTCCGGAACGCAGACGGAACGGCCAACCCGAACGCGGACTACGCCACAGCTCGATTGGAGGTCGTGCGCCGGTCATCGTCGGTATTCCAGGAGGACCTCCCCGACACGCAGGTACACCACCACACCCAGGACCCTGTCGTGCCGATCGTCTTCTCCCAGGCCTTCGCCGACGCAGCCAACGAGGCTGGCGGCGGCTCGTTCGACTTCTTTACGTACAACGGTGCCTCGAATGGATCGTCCTTCCATTCACCGACGGGCTTCCCAGAGAGCATCCCCGTCGCGATTGCCTTCCTCCAGGGGCAGCTAGCGGTCGGCTCCGCGGCTCCGCTGGCGATCGCCGAGTAAGCGATGCGGTGGGCCACCTGGGGGCTGGCACTCGTGCTGGCGGCGTGCTCCGACACACCGCCCGTCTCGACGTGTCTCCCCCAGGTGGACCCTAGCTGCGAGGAACCGCCAGCGGGCAACGAGATCGTCGCGGGCGTCGACCTCACGGCCCTGTTCGCCCTCCCGACGAGCGCGGAGGTCGACTCGGCCCGGAATCTGGTCCCGTCTCTGCCTACGCCAGCGGCGGTGTCCGTGACCTCCACGGCTCCTGCGGCGGATGGAGCCCGACAGTTCATCATCGCCTTGAACGACGATCGCCAGCGGGTGGCGACCGCCGTAGCGCGCGTGCCTGGTCCGGCTGCCGCGACGACGGCGCTGCCAACGATCGTCGTGCTAACCGACGGAACCGACGGCGCCAGCGCGGACGACCTCCTCACTGGGGATGGATACGCCCGCCTCGTCGACCAAACCGTCCAGGTCGTGGTGGCCTACCGAGGCGAGCCGCTGGCGGTCGCGGGTGAGACCATCGACTCCGACCTGCCCGCGGATCCATATGTCTCCGACGTCGCCGACGCGCTCGCGTTCGTGGACGGCTTGGCCACGATTCCACGGGTAGACACGACTCGTGTCGCCTTCGTCGGATTGGGTCGCGGTGGCACGGTTGCCCTGCTGGCAGGTGGCGCCAGCGGGGTCGGGGCCATCGTGACGCTCGGCGCGCCCACGGACCTGCTGGCGACGTCGTTCCGTGATGAGGTGCGGTCGCTTCTCCGGGGGACGTCACCGCAGGATCCCTACCCGGCCCTCGCTGCGCTCGCCGCCCCAGCCCTCGGCGTGCGCGACGGGACGACGCCGCTCGCCGATGCCCGGTTGGGCCTGCTGGCGCGGTCGCCTGCCCGGACGGCGCAGGGCCTTCCGCCGGTGTTTGCCCTCCATGCAGATGGCGACCGGGTCGTGGGAGAAGATCAGCTGGGCGCGCTTCAGGCACTCCTCAGCGGCTCCGCGCTCCAGGGCATCACCCTACTGGTCGAGGACACGACCCACGACGACCTCGGGCAGCTGCCCTCCGTTCGAGACGACGTCTCGCAGTTCATCCTCCGAACGCTGGCGCCATGACCATCCGTCCAGCCATATCCGACGCCGACTGGGCCGCCGTCCAGAAGGTCCGCCGACGCGTCTTCGTCGACGAGCAGGGCGTCGCAGACACGGACGAGTGGGATGCCTGGGACGCCGGTGACCTGCGTGGGCAATCGGTCCACCACCTGCTCGCCGAGGTCGACCCGCAGCCCGTGGGTGCGGCCCGCTGGCGTGTGGTCGAGATCGACGGCCACCGATGGGCCAAGCACGAGCGGTTCGCCGTCGTCCCGGAGGCACGTGGCCAGGGCATCGCGCGCCAGCTGGTGGCAGCGACGCTGGCAGCGGCGCGCGCGGCAGGACTTGGCCGGCACGTGCTGCACGCACAGACCTACGTGGCCGGCCTGTACGAGGCCTTCGGCTTTCAGGTCGAAGGCGGCCCGTTCGACGAGGACGGCCTGGAGCACGTGAAAATGACGTTGACAGACCGCTAGGGCCGGTTTTGCCCACGGCAACGCACTACCTTTGTTGTCCTGTCCGGCCGGAGAGCCGGGCGCCTCGGTCACGCCGCGTTCGTCTAGAGGCCTAGGACGCCGCCCTCTCACGGCGGTAACACGGGTTCGAATCCCGTACGCGGTACACCGGCGCCGGCTCCCAGGTGGGAGCCGGCGTCTTTGCGTTCGTGGGGGTAGCCGCCACTCGGCTCACGCGAAGCTCCCGCTGGCGAGGTCGCGCCTCGGTCCGTGCCGGTCCTCCGGAGCCCCGTCGACACAGGACCGACACGACTTCCGACAGAGACGACACAGGTTCAGGACGGCGTGTCGACGGACGCTGGCCGCAGATGCGGGAGACTGCGCGCATCGCCAGCCCCTCCTCGCCATGCGCGCTCTCGCCCTGATCGTCCTCGGCTCCATCGCTGCCTGCGACACCGTCTCGACAGACGGCTCGACCCCGTCGCCTCCGGACACGGGGCCCGGCACGGTCTCGTCGGACGTACCGGAGCAGTTCCGCGTGTTCACAGAGGGCGTGACCGTGTGGATGGACGGGGATGTTCTCGTGGTCGAGTCGACGGGAGTCCCCGATCACGACAGTCCCTACTTCGACACCTCCGATAGTCGCTACGAGGCCTACAACGGAGGCAACGCGAGCTTCCACCTCAACCCGAACCGGATCGCAGCGCAGGATCACGTGTTCCGCATCCCCGCGGAACCCGCCGCTCTCGACACGCCGTCGCCGACCCCGCTCGGACCGATTGGCGTCTCGTTGAACGGCGTTCCCTTCTACAACCAGTACGCCGGTCCCGACAATCAGCCGCTGACGCGCGAGATCGATTCGTTCGACCAGTACAACGGGCATCCGCAGCAGCACGGCGGCTACCACTATCACGCCGAGCCTTACTCCCTGACAGACCGGTTCGGGAGCGATGCGCTCCTGGGCTTCTTGCTGGACGGCTATCCGGTTTACGGACCCGAAGAGAACGGCGTCCGGGTGCGCGAATCGGACCTGGACATGGCGCACGGCCACGAGCACGCCACGGAGGAGTACCCCGAAGGCGTGTACCACTACCACGTCACGGACGTCGACCCGTACATCAACGGGGCAGGCTTCCACGGCCAGCCAGGGACCGCGTCATGGTAGCCCGTCGCATCACCCTGGTGGCCGCCGTTCTCGGCGTGTGGAGCGCCGGAGGCGACGGAGCCGACACGGTCTCTGCCCATGTCGAGTCGGTCTCGGCCGACACTGTTCGCGTTGCGCGTGATGGCCCGACGGTCCTCGTCGACGGCATCCCATTCACAGGTCGCCTGGTCGAGACGGACGGTGGCTATCGCATCGAGACCGACATGGTCGCGGGCCGCCGCCACGGCGCCCGCCGCGTCTGGACGCCAGCGGGCGTGCGGGTCGAGAACCGCACCTACCGCGACGGACGTCGCGACGGGCTGCACCGGACGTGGTACGCCAGCGGCGCCCTCCGCACCGAGCAGACCTTCGACGCCGACCGACTCGACGGTCCCTCACTGGCGTGGGATGCCAACGGGCAGCTCCTCCGCCACAGCCACTACGCCGACGGTCACGAATCCGGCCGCCAGCGGATGTGGAGCTCCGACGGCACCCTGCGCGCCAACTACGTCGTCGCCGACGGCCGTCGCTACGGCCTCCTCGGCACCAAGCCCTGCACCACCTCATGAGACGGACTCGCATTCTCGCCTTCCTGGTGACCCTCACCGCTGGCGCGGCCTTCGCCTTCGGCGCCGAGGATTCCCGTTCGCTGCCGGCCTACCAGTCCGCCGACCTCACGCCGGAGTGGATCGCGCCTGCGGAAGCCCGACACGCGGTCGGCTCGTTCCACCTCTCGGACCAGACAGGGGCGGACGTCACCGAGGCCGATCTAGACGGGCGCGTGACGGTCGTCAGCTTCTTCTTCGCGCGCTGCACATCGATCTGCCCTTCGCTTCGCTCGAACCTGTCGGACGTTCAGACTGCCTTCCACACTGACGACCGCGTTCAGATTCTGAGCCACACCGTCATGCCGGAGACCGACTCCGTCGACGCCCTGGGCGCCTACGCCGGTGCCAACGGAGTCGACGCCACCCGCTGGCGCCTGCTCACCGGCGACCGGGACGTGATCTATCGCCTCGCGCGGGAGTCGTACTTCGCCGATGTGGCCGAAGGCGGGTTCCTGCATACCGAGACCTTCTACCTGCTCGACGGGCAGCGCCGTATTCGAGGTGTGTACAACGGCACCCTCGCCATCGAGGTCGCCCAGTTGGTGAGCGATGCCGAGGCCCTCCTGGCGGAGATGCGCTAGGTCTCCTCGTTGTGTCTCACTGGAAGGGCGTCCCGCTGGCGCCAGCAGGGTCCGCGGAAGGGCGCGGTTCGCCTGGGCTCGCTACTCGGTCACCGCCAGCGGGAAGCGCGAGCCGAGCGTGGACCGTGGCACGGGGGGTAAGCCGAGGAGGCCGAGCACCACGTTGGCGGCGTCGCCGTTCCAGATCGGGGCACCGCCTCCGCTGGCGTAGCGCGCTCCGGGATCGGACCGCCTACCGTTGATGGCATACAAATCGGCCGGGAGGATGCCGGGGCCCCAGACGTAGAACGGAATCGTGTAGTGCTCGGGCTCGTCAGCGGCGTGGTTGAAGTCGCTTCCCCCATGATCCGAGGTGACCACGAGTGCTGTCCGCCCAATCAGTACCGGGTGGCTCTCGATCAAATCCAGGAGGAGGCCCAGCCGGTTGTCGACGCGCCGAACACCGTCGAGGTAGAAGCTGCCCTGTCCGAGGTCCCAGCTGAACTCGTGTCCTGCCGCGTCGGGGTCCTGGAGATGGAGGAACGTGTAGTGCGACGGGAGCGCCTGCAGGTCGCGGACCACCTTCTCCGTGAGCTCCTTCGTGTTTCCGTGGTACGTGTACCGGTCGATCTTGTCCGTCCCGTTGTCGACTCCCACGTTGTCTGGGGCGCCATTTTCGGCGTCGTAGCTCCAGTCGAAGAGCCAGAACTTTCCCTTGCTCACGTAGGCCGTAGTCCGCAGGCCGTGGTTGTGGACCACGTCGAACACGCTGGCCACGTACTCGCCACGCTGGCCGTGAATCGTCTCCGTGATCTCCACACCGTCGTTGCCGGTCCATCCATGACCATCACTCCGAAGCGCCTGACGGCCGGAGAGCTGCCCCACGTGGTTCGGGAGTGTCGTGCGGATGTCCGGGTCCGTCCGCGCGTTGTGAGTCGAGGCCCCCTCTCGACGCAGACGCGTCAGGTTGGGCGCAAGCTCTGCGCCGAGTACTTCGACGGCGTCTGGCCTCAGCCCGTCGATGCTGACATGAACGACGTAGCGGATGGAGTCCAGCGACCCTATACCGCCAGGGCGCCCGGCGACGTCGCCGGGTGGCGGGAGATCCGGCCCTGTCGGCGACGGCGAGCACGCCGCCACCCACGCGGCGACGGCGACGACACAAAGACGCGCAGGGGCTCGGCGCATGACCGGCTGACGAACGAGAAGGCTTCATCCCGAAGGTATCGAGGCCTGCACGCACGCCATCCAAGGTCGCGGAGAGATCACACGCGGTTCGCCAGCTGGCGCGTGCGGGGCGCCAGCTGACGAAGAGGCGGTATCTAGGCCGCGTCGCCCGACTGCGTCGGGTCGGTCGCGGGTGTGCCCGATGCGTCGTTGCCTAGCACCGTGTCGATGATGCCGTACGCCTTGGCCTCAGCCGGGCTCATGAAGTTGTCCCGGTCGGTGTCCTTCTCGACCTGCTCGACGGTCTGGCCGGTGTGGTGCGAGATCACCTCGTTCAGCCGCTGCTTGATGTAGAGGATCTCGTTGGCCTGGATCTGAATGTCCGACGCCATGCCCTGGCTGCCGCCAGACGGCTGGTGGATCATGATCCGGGAGTTGGGAAGCGCGGCGCGCTTGCCGTCCGCTCCGCCGAGGAGGAAGACCGAGCCCATCGAGGCGGCCAGCCCGACGCAGATCGTCGCCACGTCGGGCTTGACGAACTGCATCGTGTCGTAGACCGCCATGCCGGAGTAGACGGCGCCGCCGGGACAGTTGATGTACAGGTTGATGTCCTTTTCCGGGTCGTCGGCGGCCAAGAAGAGAAGCTGGGCCACCGCCAGGTTGGACGTGGTATCGTTGACGGGCGTCCCAAACAAGACGATCCGGTCCTTGAGCAGGCGGCTGAAGATGTCGAAGGACCGCTCGCCGCGGGTGGTCTGCTCGATGACCATCGGCACGAGGGCGTTGATGGGCGCTGTCTGCTGCGGACCGGAGTAGATGTCGTCGGGGAGCGAGGTCAGGCTCTTGGAGAACGAGACGAAGTCACGGATCTGGCTCATGCGGAGGGGCGGCGGTCGTCGCCGGGGATGTCGGAAAGCGAATGGCGGCTGGCACCCAGCGGCGCGGGCACGGTTCCGCCAGCGGACGCAGGGGGCAACCGAGGGAATGACAAACGCCGCCCGCTCCTCCTCGGGAACGGGCGGCGTGAGCAGGAACCGACGAGAACGTCTCTAGCGCACTCGCGTGAAGCGGCCCGTCGTCTCGATCGTGTCACCGGAGACGTCAGCACGGACGCGCCACAGGTACGTCCCGATGCCAAGCCCAGACCCGTCGATCCCGAAGGTGACCTCGCCCGCGGGGCGCTGTCCGATCGTCTCCGCCAGCACGCGCCGTCCGAGTAGATCGTAGACCTCGACGGTCAGGTTCGCAGCGGACGGGAGCGTCATCCGAAGCTGCGTGCGCGCTCGGAAGGGGTTGGGCCCGACGGACACGGCGAAGGTCTCGGGGCCATCCTGCGTGGGTGTCGCGAGTCCTCGTGTGAGGGTCACGCTGGCACCATCGCCAGCGGTGCGGAAGCTTCCGTCGGACGCCACCGCCCGGTGGAAGAGCGTGATCGAGCCTCCGACCTCGACCCCGTTGTCACGGAGCAAGGAGTTGACCGTGCCGACGGTGGTCTCAAACTGGGGCGACGTCCCCGCCTCGGCATCGAGCAATACCGTCGTGAAGGCCTCGTCGGCTGCGAGCTGCCAACGGTAGGCGAGTGAGTTGGCGTTGCGGTCCGAGGCGTCCCAGGTGACGGTGAAGGGGTCCGCGCCTGCGCCGTCGAGGGCGATGCTGGCGCCATCGTCCGGAGACGTGATCTGGGGTGCCGCGGGCGCCAGGTTTGCGCTCGCGAGGACCTGTCCTCGGACTTCACCCGACGGCACGTCGACGGAGTGGACGTTGACGTAGTAGCCGCCAGTGAGCACGGCCGTCCGCTGCTCGTCGGTCAGGTCGAAGACGTTTCCATCTCGGGGGAACGCACCACTGCGGTTGTCACCGCTCAGGTCTACCGCCAGCGGGAAGGCTACCGGACCATTCTCGCCGACACCTCCGATGTGCAGGTGGGCTCCCACGCTCGTGTTGAAGTCCGACGCCAGGTCGCGGAACTCGCCGGATACCGTGAGCTCGTTGCCGTCCAGGAGAGCGAGTGCACCTCCGCGCGCGGAGGTCTCGACTGCCGGCACCTCGTTGAACCCAGCCAGCCACGCCTCGACCGTGCGGACGGCCACCGGGGCCACCTGGCCTCGGATCTCGCCCGCCGGGAACGCATCGGAGTGGATGTTGACGTAGTAGCCACTGTCCACGAAGCGCTCGATCTCCTCGGCCGTGGTCTCGAAGCGGTTGTCGGCCGGGAAGAACCGCCCGCTGGCGTCATCGCTGCCGAGGTCTGTCGTGAGCGAGAAGGCGATGCCTCCGTTCTCGCCGATTCCAGCATCGTGGAGGTGCGCGCCGCCAGCGGCCTCCTCCCGGAATCCGTCGATGCCTCCGAAGGCACCCGTCACGACCGCCTCGCTGCCGATCAGCTCCACCAGGGCCCCTCCCGTTGCCTGGGATGGGTTGGATGGCACCTCGGCGCGTCCGGAGAGCGCCGCGCGGAGCTGCGTGGAGGACGCCGGAACGGCCTGTCCGCGGAGCTCGCCAGCCGGGACCGCATCGGAGTGGATGTTGGCGTAGAGGCGGCGGTCGAGCAGCCACTGCGCCTGCTGAGCGGTCAGCTCAAAGCGGTTGCCGCTGGCGACGAAGACGCCGTCGCGGTCGTTGGCGTCGACGGTTGGGACGAGCGACACCTCGATCGGCCCGTTCTCGCCGGCGAATCCGAGGTGGAGGTGCGTGCCGCCAGCGGCCTCCTCCCGGAACCCGTCGATGCCCGTGAAGGACCCGCTGGCGACGAGCTGTAGGCCGACGATCTCGACGGCCAGCCCGCCCGTGGCCTCACTGCCGTTGGCAGGGACCTCGTTGGCTCCACTCAGGGCGACGGTGAATGGCACGGCCCCATCGTTGAGAAGCTGCCCGCGCACTTCGCCAGCGGGAAACGCCTCCGAGTGAACGTTGACGTAGAGCCTCCGCTGCGACAGCCAGTTCTGTTGCGGCATCGTCAGCTCGAACGCGTTGTCGGCGGTGGGAAACACGCCGTCGTCGTCGGACGAGAGCGTAGGGGTAAGGCGAAGCTCGATGCCGCCGTTCTGACCGGCGTACGCAAAGTGGACGTGAGCACCGATCGACTCGTTGAAGTCGTCGAGCCCCTGGAAGCTGCCGGAGACGAAGAGCGAGTCCGCGACCAGCTCCGCGATGACGGCCCCGCCGGCACGCGAGGCATTGGCGGGCACCTCGGCGGAGCCATTGAGCGTCGCCCGGAACGTCGCCGAGCCCTTGGCGACGAGTTGCCCGCGCACCTCGCCAGCGGGGAACGCCTCGGAGTGCACGTTCACATACAGCCTCCGCTGGCGCAGCCAGGTCGCCTGCTGCTCAGTGAGTGTGAACGTGTTTCGGTCGGCGAGAAACGTCCCGCTGTTGCCATCGGCGTTGATCTCGGGGTCGAGCACGACCTCGACACCGCCGTTCTGGCCGGCGTATGCGAAGTGGATATGGGAGCCAATGGACTCGTTGTAGTCGCCGAGGCCTTCGAACGTGCCGGTCACCGTCAGCGTGAGGCCGTCCAACTCGGCGACGACAGCCCCTGTCGCCAACGACGGGGCCACCGGGACTTCATTGCCGCCGGACAGGTTGGCCCGGAACGCATCGGCCGCGGCCGGGATGAGCTGCGCACGGATCTGGCCTGTCGGGAACGCCTCCGAGTGCACGTTGATGTACAGCTCGCGGCGCCGGAGCGCGTCGATCTGGTCCTGCGACAGGGTGAACGTGTTGTCGGCCGTCATGAACGTGCCGCCCAGGTTGTCCGCATCGAGCGTCGGGGTCAGGCCGAACTCCACGGGGCCCGACTCACCGGCGTAGCCGCGGTGAATGTGGGCGACCGTGAACGGCGTATCGAATCCCTCGAATGCGCCCTCGACGACGAGCGTCGTCCCGTCGAGGCTCGCCGCCAGCTGGCCGGATGCCAGCGTCACGTTCGTCAAAGGCGCCTCGACGTTGCTTCCAGAGAGTTCGGCGATGAACGGCTCACCACCGCTGTTGCCGTCCACGACGTCGAACCCCAGGCCCATCAGCGCATGGTTCGAGCACTGGTACCAGAGACGGTCCGGCGCACTCTGCGGGACGACGAACGTGAGCGTCCCGCTGCCCGTCGCGAAGTTGCCCGTCACGCCCTCCGAGAACACCCCAGCCCCGGCGCCATTGGCGCTGGTGGAGATGTAAAACGGGTGGACGGCCGAGACGTTCTGCATCTCAAACACGTACGTCTGGCCGCGGACGAGCTGAAGGGTCGGGACTTCGACGCCGTCGATTCGATAGGCCTGCGGGTGTCCGCTGCCTGCATTGGGGTGTGCGGACGACTTGTTTTCGACCGTGACCACAAACGTGGTCTGCGCGTCGGGACGCACTGCCAGTAGGGAGATTACCCCGAGCGCGAGAAGGAGACGTGACAAGGACATAGGACAGTCTGAGATGGGGTTGGGATGGATGGGGTGTGTCTATGACAGGTCGGAGGGGCCACCAGTCAGGTAGCCTCCGCTGCCGTTGTCATCTGGCGGGTCAGACGGTGGAGGATCCGATGGAGGTGCCTCCGTGGACGGAGTGGGACTGGAGCCGTAGGGCTCCGCGTCAGATCCGTAGTCCACAGCGTCGCAGGCTGCGAGCGGAAGGGCAAGCGCGAACGCGAGGGCGAGAAAGCGTCGGGACATCATGGGTGTGTGTGACGAAGTGGCTGCGTTGCCACTACCCACACAGACCGTCAACGGGTATCGGTGACCAGCGCGCCCGGAATGAATTGGATCAGGAATCCCCGGATCCACATCCATCCCCAGGGACATGCCCTTTCAGCCAACTGCGCGCCGCTGGCGCAGAGCAGATCCCGCTGGCGTCCCCTCGGCGGCGGGCGTGGGGCACGTTCGAAGCCCGCCTTGTCGCTCATAACGCTCAGCTCAGAGCATCCCTCGGGTTGGTCGACGAAAGAGGCGGGCCAGTGGGAAGAGGGGAATGCTCCTCTGCCACTCGCCACTGGCCCCTTCCCACCCCCGAGGATGGAAACCGAAGACCAACCTGCAGACCGCTCTAGAGCCCAGCCTCTAGTTCCTGCGTCTCATCTCCCTGCCACGTCGTTCCGTTCTCCAGTCGCCAGCGGGGACGGTGTGCCAGCGCGCTGGGTCAGAGTGTCACGCGCAGGGCGAGGGTGGCGCGTCGGCCGGCGAGCGTTCGGTCCAGGGTCATCGCCGGGGTCGCGAGCGACCGGGCCGATCGATCCGCAATCGCCGGCCGGTTTAGCACGTTCGCGATACCCGCCTGGGCCCTCACCCGTCCGAGCCCCAGGGGCTGCACCACGACGACTGCGATGTCCATATCCGCAGCCAGCGGCAGGCGCTCGAAGGGGTCCAGCGTTGCCGCCAGCAGGGTGGCCTCAGCCGGGGCATCTGGCCCCAATAGGTAGTCGAAGTAGGCGTTGCGCGCTGCCCAGGGGCGTCCCCACACCGCACGGGCTGCTCCTGCCAACGAGACTCCGCGGCCAACCGCCAGGCGGGCTTCTGCTGATAGACGATGGGGCGCTTCCCAGGGCACGGGCACCGCACGCCCGTCGAAGCGACCCGGGACGGACCGGCGGACGCGCTCGACGGAGTACGCCGCCGCTGCGGACCAACGCGGCCCCGTCCGTTCGACGCGGACTCCCGCGCCGAGGGCACTCCCCTCCGCTGGCGCCACGACCTCGCCGACGGTCAGCACGCCGCCGGATCCCGCGGCGAGGCGTGGCACGTCGAGCGCAGCGACATCTCGATCCAAACGTCCGAAGGCCTCGGCCCGGACGGTCCACCGGTCGCCCGGGAGCGCGAGAGCATCGGCAGCGAGGTGCAGAGACCTTGGGGCTGGAACGCCATCAGCAACGGGCAGCCAGACAAATACCTCTGGGACGACGGCCGCCGGACTGGCGCTTCGGATCGCAAGTCCGTTCACGTACTGGCGGTAGAGCCCGCTGGCGACCCGGACGGCGACCGGCCCAACGCCCGGCCAGTCAGTGTCCAAACGCATGGAGAGGCGTGGCTCGGCGTAGACCGTCGCGCGCGACGGGACGCCCGTCACCCGCACGCCGCCTTCCAAAACGGCCCGACCTCTGGTTAGGCGAGCGCCGACGTGGCTGGTCCCGAGCCACGCTACCTCGTCGACGGTAAATGGCTCTAGGAAGCTGTTGCCCGCGGAGACCTCGGCTCCGATCTGTTCGACGCCAGCGGAGGCCAAGAGCTCGCGGCCTCGCCCAAGGCTGAGCGCGGTGGAAGCCTCCACCGCTCGCTCCGTGAGTCGGTGTGAGAGGTCGGCTCCCCGGAGCCCGTCCAGGGCTGCTAACAGTGCATCCGCGCCCGCGACCGACCCGCCCGATCCGAAGCGATACCCATAATCGGAGCGGTGATCGCTCGCGCGAATCCGCAGAGCCGCCACCGCTCGCGCCCCGAGGAGCCGGCTCAGGGAGCCCGTCGCAGACCAGTTGGTCCAGTCGTAGTCGTCGCGGACGCCGAGGAGCCGGCCGGTCTCGTCTTGCGCGGTCCGCTCGGCGCTCACGTGGTTGCGCGCCCGATAGAACGACCCCGTGACCGTCGAGAA
>JBCDLV010000003.1:0-34295 GCA_038744895.1 Bacteroidota bacterium
AGCATCGCCTGTGCCCGGGCGGCGCTCCATCCCTCCATCGTCAGGTCGCCGACGGCCACCAGGGGGATGCCGCCCGTACCGCCTCGCGCGGTGTACTCGCGTGCGCCAGCGATGTCCTTTTCGATGTCCACGACGCGGTGCGGGACGTTCTGGGCCGTCATGAACTCGCGGGCCTGGGTGCAGTAGGGGCACCACTCGGTCACGTAGAGGACCACCTCGGACTGGCTGTCCGCCGCCGTCGCCTCGCCAGCGGGCGCGACCGGCACCGCTGGCGCCTGGGCCGAGCCGTCGGGTGAGGAGGACGTCGTGGCATCGTCGGAGGCGCAGCCGGCAGCAGCCACCAGGACGGAGAGGAGAACGAGGAGACGCATGGTAGGAAGTCGTTGGGCAAAGGTACCGGCGAGGCGGCCCCTTCTGGCGTGTAGGACGTTCCGTCGGATGGTATCGTTCGGCTCCACCTTACCTGCTTCGCACGTGGACACAGCCCCCGCCAAGCGCTCTTTCTTCGACCGCTTCCTCGACGTCGTCGAGCGAGCCGGCAACCGGCTACCCGATCCGGTCACGCTGTTCCTGATCTTCATCGCCATCGTGATGGTGTCGTCGGCGATCGCAGCGGCCGCGGGGGCCAGCGCGGTCCACCCGGGCACGGGCGAGGAGGTGCGTGCGCTGAACCTGTTCTCGGGCGAGCTGCTCCAGCGGCTGTTCGTCGAACTGCCGCAAACGTTCGCGGCGTTCCCGCCGCTGGGCCTGGTGCTGGCGGTGATGATCGGCATCGGCGTGGCCGACAAGTCCGGCCTCATCGCGGCGGCGCTGCGCGCGTTCATCGGGTCGGTGCCCGACGCGCTCTTGACGGCCTCACTCGTCTTCGCCGGCATCATGAGCAGCCTCGCCGTGGATGCGGGCTACGTGGTCGTGATCCCACTCGGGGCGGTGCTGTTCGCCGGCGCCGGGCGGCACCCGCTGGCGGGCCTGGCGGCGGCCTTCGCGGGCGTCTCGGCCGGGTTCTCCGCGAACCTGCTCCTCACGAGCCTCGACCCCCTGCTGGCGGGCTTCTCGACGCCAGCGGCCCAGCTGATCGACGCAGACTACGAGGTGGCCGCGACGGCCAACTACTACCTCATGATCGCCCTCACGCCGGTGTTCGTGGCGGTCGGGACATGGGTCACGGAGCGCATCCTGGAGCCGCGTCTGGGTACCTGGTCGCCTGAGGATGGCGACGGCTCCGAGGCCGAGGAGGCCGCCAGCGGGGAGACTGCCGCGCTAGAGCGGAAGGGCCTGCTGTGGGCCGGGATCGTGCTGCTGGTCACGCTCGCGGGCGTCGCGCTCCTCGTCGTGCCCGAGGGGGCGCCGCTGCGAGGGCCCGCTGGCGAGCTCGACCCGTTTTATCGCAGCATCGTGGCCGTCATGCTGTTCGCGTTCCTGCTGCCGGGCCTCGCGTTCGGCATCGTGACCGGCTCCATCACGAGTGACCGCGACGCGGTGAAGATGACCGCCGGCGCCATGAGCGACCTCGGGCTGTACATCGTTCTGGCGTTCGTGGCGGCGCACTTCATCGCGCTCTTCAACTGGTCCAACCTGGGAACGATCGTCGCGATCACTGGCGCGAAGGGCCTGGAGGCCATCGGCTTCACGGGCGTCCCGCTACTCGTCTCGTTTGTCCTGGTGGCCGCGCTCGTGAACCTGCTGGTCGGGAGCGCGAGTGCGAAGTGGGCCATCCTGGCGCCCATCTTCGTGCCGATGCTGATGCTCCTCGGCTTCTCGCCGGAGCTGACGCAGGGCGCCTATCGCCTGGGCGATGCGTTCACCAACATCATCACGCCGCTGATGCCCTACTTCCCGCTCGTGATCGTGTTCGGGCAGAAGTACTCGAAGGACCTCGGCATCGGCACGCTGATCGGGGCGATGCTGCCGTACTCGATCGCCTTCGGGGTAGTGAGCATCACCCTGTTGGTGATCTGGGTGTTGCTCGGGCTTCCGCTCGGCCCAGGGGCGCCGCTGGAGTACGTGGTGCCGTAGATCGGGTTGGCCATCGCGTGTCTCGTGCTGCGTCGCGCTTGAACAAGCCACGCAACACGAAACACGCAAAACCGACGGATCCCCACGCCCCTCGACCCGTCCGACCCGCTGCTTTGTCAAACCCTATGCCTGCCGTCGAATCCCTCTCCGAGTCGCCTCCGGTCGACCACGCGTCCTTCGAGTTCGTCCGCCAGTCGGGCGACGTCGAGGAATACCGCCATGCCAACGGGCTGACGGTCCTGCTCCATCCGACGGCCGCAGCTCCCGTCGCGGCCTTCCAGGTGACGTACCGCGTCGGCAGTCGAAACGAGGGCGCCGGTCTGACAGGCGCGACGCACCTCCTGGAGCACCTCATGTTCAAAGGGACGGAGCGGTTCAACCGGGACCTCGGCACCAGCGTGTTCCAGCGGCTCCAGTCCGTCGGCGGCCAGGTCAACGCCACCACGTGGTACGACCGCACGAATTACTTCGCGGTCGTCCCGAGCGAGCACCTCGAACGCGTGGTCGAGATCGAGGCCGACCGCATGCGCGGCGCGCGGGTCCGCGACGAGGACCTCGCCAGCGAACGCACCGTCGTCCTGAACGAACTCGACCAGGGTGAGAACGAGCCGCTGCGCAAGCTCCTCCACGCGACCTACGCGGCAGCCTTCCAGGCGCACCCGTATGGCCATCCGGTGATCGGCTGGCGCAGCGATGTCGAGACGGTGACCGCCAGCGGGCTCCGCCACTTCTACGACACCTACTACTGGCCCCAGAACGCGACAGCGACCGTGGCGGGCCAGTTCGACCGTGCGGAGGTCCTGGGGCTGATCGATGCCCACTTCGGGGCGATTCCGTCGGGCCCGGACGCCGCGCCGAACGCGCCGGAGCCGCTCATCCACCGCGCGCCGGACGCCGCCGTCACGCGCGAGCCGGAGCAGCGCGGCGAGCGCCGCGTGATCGTCCGCCAGGCAGGCGAACTGGGTGCTGTCCTGGTGGCCTACAAAGCGCCGGAGGGTCTGGACGCCACCGCCGACGCGCTCGACGTGCTCGTGCAGGTGCTCGGCGCGGGCAAGTCGAGCCGCCTCTACCGTGCGCTCACCGACGCTGGGCTGGCGACATCCGCCAGCGCCTATTTCCCGCGGCTGCGCGACCCCGGCCTGTTCATCGCCTACGCCACGCTGGCGCCCGACGTCGAGCACGAGACGGCGGAGTCTGCGCTCAAGGACGCCTTGAAGGCCGTCGCCAGCGGGGGCGTGACCGAGACCGAGCTGGCGCGCGCGCGCCGCCAGGTGGTGGCGCAGGAGGCCTTCGGGCGGGACGGGCCCTATGCCGTCGTCTCCCAGATCAACGAGGCCGTGGCCGTCGGCGACTGGACGCTGTTCACGGAGTATCGCGACCGAATCGAGGCCGTCACCGCTGGCGATGTCCAGGCTGCCGCCGCGGCCGTCCTCGACGACGACCGCCTCACCGTCGGCTGGTACGTCCCTGAATAGGGGAAGAGGAAGGGAGAAGACGTGTCGTCGCCTGGACCGTGACCGATGAACGTCGATGGGCAGCCACTCGGCGGTTTCCGCAGACTCCTCCCTCACCCGACCTCTTCTCCACTACGCCTCTTTTCCTCCCGACCCTTTGTCTGACATCCACCTCGCGCCTCGCGTGCACGACACCACAGCGGGACCCGCGCGCCTGCTGCTTCTGCCCACAGAGGTCCGCGACGTGGTCAGCTTCCGCGCCTCGTTCGCGACAGCCCCAGACCTCGGCGAGGCCGACGACCTCGTCCAGTCGCTCGTGGCCAACTTGCTCGACAAGGGCACACGCCAGCGGGACCGGTTCGAGATCGCAGAGGCGCTGGAAGGGCGAGGCGCGCAGCTGTCGTTCTACTCCGACGGCCTCCGGATGGGCGTCTCCGGCCGTGCCCTCCGCGACGACCTGCCTCAGGTAATCGCCCTGCTGGCGGAGCAACTCCGCGAGCCCGCGTTCGACGAGGCCGAGGTGCAGAAGGCGACGGTGCGCGCTGTGGCGGGCATCCGCCGGTCGCGCGAGTCGACGGGGGCGCAGGCGGGCGGTGCCCTCGCGCGGCGGCTCTACGGACCGGCCCACCCGAACTACGTCCTCGACCCGAATGACGAGCTGGCGCGCCTGGAGGCCGTCGACGTGGAGACGATCCGTGCCTACCACGAGGCCCATGTGGGATCGGATGGGCTGCTGTTCGCCATTGTCGGAGACGTCGACGCGGAGGCCACAACGGCCGCTGTGACCGACGCGCTCGGCGACTGGGTGCCTCACGGGCTCGCTCCGACCTTCGAGCCGGCGCCGACCTCTACGGAGCCCGGACGCCAGCTGGTCGAGATGGCCGACCGCCGCAACCTGGACGTGCGCATCGGCCACGCCATCGGTTTGCGCCGCGGCGACGACGACTTCTTGGCGACCTATGCGGGCGTGTTCGCGCTCGGCGGCAACTTCTCCGGGCGCCTCATGCAGACCGTCCGCGACGAGCAGGGCCTGACGTACGGCATCGGCGCAGACCTGGGGTCGCCGTCGGTGGACTACGACGGGCACGTGCGCGTGCGGGTCGCCCTCAGCCAGGAGAACCTGGAGCGCGGGATCGAGGCGACCCTCGCCGAGGTGCGCTCGTTCGTGGAGGAGGGCGTGTCGGAGGAGATGCTGGCGCAGACCCAGACGACACTCGCGGGCCGGCACGTGGTCGGGCTGGCGACGACAGGAGGCGTGGCGGCCCGGCTGTTGGTCAACGCCCAGCGCGGCTTCCCCGTCGACTACCTCGATCGCTATCCTGGGCTGATCCGCGATCTCACCACCGAGGAGGTCACGGCCGCCATCCGCCGCTACCTCCGCCCCGACGACGTCCACATCACGCTCGCGGGGACGCCAGCCGATCCGACATGACGCCGCACGAGTTTCTGGCTCCCGTCCTCCTCGACCCCGATGTCGAGGACGGCTACATGAAGCACTACGTCCCGCTGGCGAAGGACATCGCAGCGTCCCTGGCGGTGGGCGCCGCGTCGTGGGGACCATCGACGGGCACCCATTCCGACGCACCATCCAAGAGCGCCCGAACGGAGAGCCATGCCTCCGGTTTGGGAAGGGGTGGCTGCGAGATGCGGGTCTGGCGGTGGGCGCTGTAGTGCCCGTCACCGTCGCCGAAGACCCCGACCCCGACCGCGTCGACCTGCCCGACGAACTGCAAGCGGCGCTGGACCTGGACCCGGTGGCCTCCGCCGCGTGGCGCGCGCTCACGCCGGGGCGCCAGCGGACGCTGGCGTATGGCGTCGGCCGGGCGAAGCGGCCCGAGACGCGGGTGCGTCGGGCGCTCGCGCTTCTGGACCAGGTCAAGGCTGGTTCGGTCTGATCCACCCCGCTGGCGACGACCGCCAGCGGGTGCTGTATCCTCCGGGGTGGCTTTGAAAGCGTCCGGACTACGACGGCCGTGGATTGACGCTGTGAGTTCTGTCCGGCCTCGCGCTGGATAGTGCTTGTTTGGCAGCGCGGGCCGACCCGCTGGCGCTTGGCCCGCTGGCGGGGGCGTCCGCCAGTCGGCAAGGCGATTTGGTAGGGCTGCACCCTCAGTGGTCGCGCCCCGTCCCGGCTGCGCTCCCGAACCCGGTTCTGCAGGCGGACCGACGGCGGCAGCTCCATCGGCCGTCGCGGCACCCGTGGGCGGCGTAGCTTCGCGCCCGCGCCGACGACCCGCCGGCCGCTGAGCGCCCTGTCGTTACACAGTCTCCCGTTACCGTTAATTGAATGGGCACCGATAATTGAATGGGCACCGACATCTATACCGCGGCCGAACGCCGTCACAGATCGGGACAATGGGAGCGGGTGGAGCCAATGATCCCCAACCCATTCCGCCAAGACGAGGACTGGATGCGGATCGTCCAGCGGACGCCGGGCTGGGAGAAGGAGTGCCCTGAACTCGTGCGCGAGTGGATCTTCGACGGCCGCAATCACGACCTCTACGACGCGCTCGTGTTCGGCGTCAGCGCCGGGCCGGTCTCACTCGTCGAGCCAGTCGCTCAGCCCCGAGGCCTCCCCGACGACGTGACGGAGGAGACGCGGGCGAACGACCACTCCGACGCCTACGGCCATAGCTGGCTCCTCGTCCGAGAGATCGAGGAGTTCGATTGGGACCAGCCGGTGATCCAGACGACGGCGCCGTGCGTGGCGATTGAACCGTGGGCGCCTCAGAACCCGCCGCCTGGGTACCCCGACGGTGTGAGGCTACCAGGGGACCCGGACTGGGAGCCCGTGGGGGAGCGTCTTGTATCGAAGTACGGCGCCGTCGTCCAGTGCTACGCTCGTCCCGCTGGTCGGACGTACCGCCAGTCCTGCGAGCACTTTCTAAACGTCTCACTGCATAAGCTCCGGTCCTATGGGCCGCCGGACGAGGTCCGTCTCGTCGTTTGGTTCGACTAACTACCCCTACAGGAGCCGGGACGAGTGGTAACACTCCAGGCCGGGACGATGGGTGACACTTCGGAGGCGACAGCCTAAGTCTTGAGTCGGTAGTCCCGCTCGCCGAAGCGGCCGAGCCCGAGCGTGTAGAAGTGGAGGGCCCAGACGCCGATGGCGGCCGCCACGCACGCGCTCGCGACGCTTAGTTGAGGACTGGAAACAGCGGACGGCAGGCGCCGGTCACGGACGCTAGCGGGGCGCGACGGCCCGGCATCGCCCCCGGTGGCCGCGTCCAACGGGCCCACAACTCTCTACTCGCCCTTCGTCTCGGAACTGGCCCGAATCCACTCCGAGAGTCGCGCCCCGTCTACGGTGCCGCTGGCGACGCCCTCCATCATCACTACGGTCTCGACCTCGTCCGGCCTGAAGCTGTGGCCGTTGCGGAAGAGGAAGACGCGGATCGCGAGGAATGCCACCCGCTTGTTGCCGTCTGCAAAGGGGTGGTTCTTCGCCAGACCGAACGCGTACGCCGCCGCCAAATCGAAGAGAGAGGGAGCACCTCCGTACGCCCGGAGGTGCTGCGGGCGGGCGAGGGCACGTTGGAGCAACCCGTCGCCCCGAATTCCTGGCAGACCCCCGAATAGGTTCAGCACGTTCGCGTGGAGCATCCCCGTTTGCACCTCCGTCAGCCAAACGGGCTCTCTCTCGGCGGGAGAGCTCACTTCGCTAGCTCGCGGAAGGCGTTTCGGTGCGAGCGCATGAACTCCCGCGCATCCTCCATCGCGGCATCG
Organism: Bacteroidota bacterium; assembly: GCA_038744895.1. Taxonomy (GTDB): domain Bacteria; phylum Bacteroidota; class Rhodothermia; order Rhodothermales; family Rubricoccaceae; genus Rubrivirga. The sequence goes on from JBCDLV010000003.1 coordinate 7,200, forward strand.
AAGTCGGGATCGTACGGGGTCACGTTGATCCCGTCGGCGGTGCTGGCCACAAAGACCTCGTCGCCCTCTTGGAGCGCTATCGCGTCGGCGACGGGCTTCGGGATGATGAAGCCGAGCGAACCGCCGATACGGCGAACCTTCGTCCTTTCAGCCATGGGCGCGCCTTCTAGCTGCGTGTGGGGAGAAGCTATGTCTCGGTGGAGCGCGATTAAGCTCGAGTTTAATCGCCTCTCTCAGACAACGACCTCCGCCCCCGTCTGGTGCGATCGTTGCGCTCGCTTACGCACGGCCGACGATCGAAACAGGTTCAGCGGACGGAAAGCGCGAGGCACGGACGCCAGCGGGGCGCGTGTAGCTTCCGGATGTCCTGATCTGCCCGCCCATGCGTCCTGCCTTCGCCCTCGCCGCCCTCGGCTTCGTCCTCGCGGCATGCTCCGAACCCGGCCCGCCCGCGACGCCGCCCGAGGGCTGGTCCGAGGCCGATCCGACACGCTGGTACGTGCCCGGCACCGACACCTCGGCCGCCTTCCGGGACCTTACCACCATCGAGGCCATGGGCGTCGCCCGCGACGAGTCGGAGTTCATCCGCTGGGTCCAGGAGCAGATGACCGACATCTACCGCACCGACCCCGAGACGGTCGACTCGGTATTCGCCGCCGAGTTCTTGGACGACGTGCGCGCCGGCGTGCCCGCTGGCGGCGACTACGCCGCTGAGGCCGACGGCCTCGTCAACCGGATCAAGACCGACATCTACCAGCGCTACAACGCCGCTCTCTACGATCCGCCGGAGGAGCCGCTGGTCGTGCCCGACACGCTACAGGACGCCAGCGGGCGCATCGCCGTCCAGGTGTACGTGAACGCGGACAACCAGGCGGTGGCGATCAAGCTGAACGAGGGCACCGGCACGGCGCTGGACCAGGTGTTCATGCGGCGCGTGCTGTCGAGCACGTTCACCGACGCGTGGGTCCGCCCGAGCGCAGGTCCGGTGGGCGGCGTCAAGATCCCGAGCTGGGTCCACGTCTCGAACGACTTCACGGGGTAGGGTGTTTGGGAGATGGGTACTGGGGAATAGGCAGAGGCCGGAACACGCGTCCATGTCGCGCCCTGAACCGCCAGCGGGACAGCCCCACCCAGGCTCTAGCCGAATGACCCTCGACGTACTCCCGAACCGGCTGGCGGTGTGCCGTCTCGCGCCGGACGCCCCGCTGGCGGACTGGATGAGCACAGGCGCCGTCTCCAGCATCACGCGGACGGCCCACGAGCTGTCGGTGGTGTGCGACGAGGGCGCGGTTCCGGAAGGTGTGCGGGCAGAGACTGGCTGGCGCGCGCTCGCGCTCCGAGGCCCCATCGACTTCGGGCTGACGGGTGTGCTGGCCTCGCTGCTGGTCCCGCTGGCGGATGCGGAGGTGTCCATCTTTGCGCTCTCGACCTACGACACGGACCTCGTGCTCGTGAAGGAGCGCCAGCTGGCGCCCGCGGTGCGCGCGATCCGGGCTGCGGGTGCGGTGGTCGACGAGGGCTAGCGTCGCGCGACGGCCTCGGGCACGCCGTCCAGCCAGCCCACGTCCAGGACGCCCCAGAGGCCGATGGCGATGGCCTCAGCGGCGTCGTGACGGAGGGAGCCCTTGGGCCGCTTGGCGCCGCTCCACTCGATGATGGCGCGCGCCAGACCGTCGGCCGCGCTCTTGGCGTCAGCGCCGCGCCTCTGCTCGCGGGGGAGGAGAAGCGCCCGGCGCCAGAGCCCAGCGTCGATGATGCGGACGGTCCGCCCGGCGCGCTGCACGGCTCGCATCCAGATCTCGGCGATGTCGCCGCCGCCTTCCAGGACGATCCGCTCGGCGTCGCGGTGGTCCGAGAGGATGCTGCCGGCGGCTTTCCGAAGTCGCGCTCGTGTGCCCAGGTTCTGGGATCGGTACGACACGAGCCGGCCGTCCCGGTCGTAGAGGGCGAGGCCGGTGCGGAGTCCGAGGTCGACGGCGAGGAGCATGGGACGGGGGACGGGGGACGGGGGACGGGGGACGGGGGACGGGGGACGGGGGACGGGCTCGCTCGGCGAAATTGTTCCTCGTTCCGGCCCCCCGCTGGCGCCAGCGGGCCAGGGCAGAGAGCTTCCACCCGTCTCTCGATAGCTCGTTGCCGCCCCGTCTGCTCGCCCTGGTTCTCGCCGTCGCCGCCGTCTTCGTGTGGCTCTACGGCGCGCTCGACCCGGTGGCCTTCGCGGAAGCCGGCGTCAAGTACTACGGGCCGATGGCTGAGGCCGCGCCCGCGCTCGACCTGGAGCAGTCGCAGCCATATGTGTTCCGGTGGCTCGGGCCGTGGCTGGCCGGGCTGCTCCCGCTGGCGGTGCCCACCGCGTTCTGGGTGCTGGCCGCGCTCGGGTCGGTGGCCTTGGCGGCGCTCATGGTCGCTGTCTGCCGCGCCGATGGGCGGACCGCCAGCGGGGCCGCGCTGGCCGCCGTCCTGCTGGCGATGAACCCCTACCTGTTCGGGTTCAACGTGTTCAACATGTACCAGCTGAGCGACCTGATCGCGCAGCTGGGCCTCGGCGTGGGACTGCTGCTGCTGTGGAAGCGGCAGTACGCTGCGCTCGGGGTCGTGCTGGCGGTGACGGTTCTGGCGCGAGAGCCTGCGATCTTGATGGTGCCCGTCGTCGCCGTGTGGCTGTGGGAGCGAGATCGGCTCCGGGCGGACGGTCTCCGGCTGGCGCTGGCGCTCGTGCCGGTGGCCCTGCTGTTCGCCGTGCCGAGGCTCCTCATGGCGGAGCAGGAGGGACCCCACCTCGTCCAAACGTTCTTGAACGCCAGCGGGAAAGCGGCCGACCTGGCGACGTGGGCGAGGCTCCTCGTCAACGCCTGGGTGCCGGTGGTGGCGCTGCTGGTCGTCTGGCCTCGGGAGGCAGCGCAGTGGGCGCGCGAGCATCTGCACCTCGTCGCGCTGTTTGTGCTCACGCTCGGCAGCGCCTTCTTCGGGGGTGACCAGGAGCGGCTGATGCAGCCTGCCGTCTGGGCCGTCTACCCCGCCGTCGCGTTCGTCCTCGACCGTCGCTGGCTCCCTGCCGACGCGCTCCGCCAGCGGGCCGGGATGGCGGTACTCCTTGGGGCAGGCGTGCTGGCGCACCTCCACCACATCACGGCGCGCTTCCCACTGCCGAGCCGCCGCCTGACGATGGCGCTCGCGGCGGTCTCCCTCGGACTGGCCCTGGTGGCCGCCCTGGCCGTCCGCTGGCGTCAGCGGACGACGGCCTAGCCCAGGAGAACGCCGGCGATGGTCGCCGTCATCAGATTCGCGAGCGTTCCTGCGAGCACGGCCCGGAGGCCCAGGCTGGCGATCTCGCCCGTCCGCTCCGGCGCCAGCGGGCCGATGCCGCCGATCTGGATGCCGATGGACGACAGGTTGGCAAAGCCGCACAGCGCGAACGTCGTCATGACGACGGTCTTGGGGTCGAGCGTTCCGGCCCCGAGCGCATCGGCGAACTGGCTGTAGGCGACGAACTCATTGGCGATCACCTTCGTCCCGAGGAAGCCGCCGAACGTGGTGATGTCGGCCGTGGGCACGCCGACCAGCCAGGCTACCGGGGACAAGACCACACCCAGGATGCTCTCCAGCGTCATGGTGTAGCCGAACAGGCCCGCTGTGCTTTCGATGATGCCGTTCAGGATGGCGATGAGCGCCAGGAACGCGATCAGCATGGCGCCGATGTTGAGCGCCAGCTGGAGTCCGTCGGCTGCCCCGGTGGCCGCCGCGTCGATGATGTTCTTGGGGCCGGGGTCGGCCAGGTCCTCCTGGGTCGACGCGGCGGCGAGGTCGCTGGCGGTGGACGGCTGCGTGGCCTCGCCTGCGTCGGCCTCCGGCCCGATGGCGGCATCGTCGGGGCGCTCCGGCGTGGAGAGTGCCGCCGTCTCGGGGATCAGGATCTTGGCCAGCACAAGTGCCGCTGGCGCGGCCATGACGCTGGCGCCGAGGAGCTGCTCGGCGAAGATCTGTTGCCCCATCTCGACGGCGATGCCCTGGACCTGCGCGTAGCGCTCGCCCAGGAAGGCGACGTAGCTCGCCAGCACGCCGCCCGCGATGGTCGCCATGCCGCCGGTCATGACGGCCATCAACTCGCTGCGCGTGAGCGTCTTGACGTAGGGCTTGATGACGAGCGGGGCCTCCGTCTGCCCCACGAAGATGTTGGCGCTGACCGACAGCGACTCCGGTCCGCTCGTGCCCAGCGCTCGTCGCACGACGTAGGCCACGCCCGCTACGATCCGCTGCATGATCCCGAGGTAGTACAGGATCGCCATGAGCGAGGCGAACACGATCACCGTGGGCAGCACGTAGGCGAAGAAGAAGAACCCGAGCGAGCCCTCGGCGCCCGGCGAGAGCGCGAGGCTCCCGAACACGAACGTGGCGCCGGCCTCGACGGCGCTGAGGAAGGCCACGAACAGGCTGGCGACCCACGCGAACGCCGCCTTGGGCCAGCCGAACGGGGCGAACACCTCGGCCAGCGCATCGCCCTTGAGGAACAGGACAGCGAACACGAGCTGGAGCCCGAGCCCGGCACCGACCGTTCGCCAGCTGATGCGCCGCCGGTCGGAGGAGAGAGCGACGGCGATGGCGACGATGCCAGCGAGCCCGAGGAGGCCGCGACCGATCGAGACGAGGTCCATGTACGCGAGGAGAGACCGGCGAAGATACCCGGCAATTCCGGGGGGCCTACCCCACGCTCATGATCCCCTACGGGCGCGGGTTGCGGATGAACTGTGGATCCTCCCCATGTGCATGCCTACCTCGTTTGAGAGTCCCGTCTGGCTCATGATCGGTGCTACACAGACCCGCCCCGGCTACCTGACCCTCGACGGCGGAACGCTGACGCTGGAGGTCGAGGAGAAGACGCTGTTCGACGTCCAACTGCACCAGGTCGAGGACGTCACCTTCCCCTGGTACTACTTCGGCGGAGGGGCCAAGATGAGTGTCGAGGGCGAGCACTACCGCCTCTCGTTCGTCCAGCCGAACGGCGCCATGTCCCCGTACGACCGCTCGGCCGGTTTCGACTCGATCCAGAGCATCGGGAGTGGACGCGCGGCCGGCAAGGCGTGGAAGGAAGCGCTGACGTAGTGGGCCAAACGGTTACTTCTAGCCAGGAAGGGAGATGAGCCCGCTGGCGCATCCGTTGGCGGCGTGTCCAGTCACCCACGCCCGCTCATGGCTTCGCGCCTCACGCCTCTCGTCGTTTTCGCCGTTCTCGTAGTCGTATCGGCCTGTGCCCAGCCGGTCGGAGCAGACCGCTTGACGCCGTCCGACCCAGAGGGCCTGGAAGCCTTCGCGTCCGACGCTGATCTCGCAGCCTACGTGGACACGTTGCGCCAGCGGGCCCGTGACGAGAGCCAACAACGCCGCCGATACGAGTCCGACGGGATGCCAGCCGCCCCGGAGATGGCGATGGCGGAGGGCATGGCCGATCAGGAGTCGATCACCAACACGCAGACCGCTGGCGTGGATGAGGGCGGTATCGTCAAGCGGGTGGGCGATCACCTGCTCGTGCTCCGTCGCGGTCGCCTGTTCACTGTCGAGGTCGGCGGCGGCGCGCTCGACCCGGTCGCGACCGCCGATGCGTTCGGTCCGCTCGATCCTAGCAGGACCTGGTACGACGAGTTGCTCGTCGTCGACCGAACGGCCGTCGTCATCGGCTACAGCTACGCCCGCGGCGGGACGGAGCTCGTCCTGTTCGACATCGCCCGAGACGGGCAGATCGTGTACCGCTCGACGTACCACCTTCGCTCGAACGACTACTACTCGGCCGAGAACTACGCCAGCCGCGTGGTCGACGGCAAGCTGGTCTTCTACACGCCGCTCGGACTCCCGATCTGGGACGACAGACCCGTCCAGGAGTCACTGCCCGCGATGCGACGGTGGACGGGCGACGCCAGCGGGGCCTTCGAGCCGATCGCGTCGGCGACGCGCGTCTATCGTCCCGCCCGCGATCTCCAGCCGTGGAACGCGGCGCTCCACACCGTCACGTCGTGCGCCGTCGGGGACGGCGAGCTGGACTGCGACGCGACGGCCGTCTTCGGCCCGTTCGGCCACACGTTCTATGTCTCCACCTCGGCCGTCTATACGTGGCTCTCCGGCTGGGCAGCGCCCCGCGACGCGTCGGCATCGGTGCTCTACCGCTTGCCGCTCGACGGCGGGACGCCCGGCGCGCTGGGCGTTCGCGGCGGTCCCATCGACCAGTTCTCGTTCCTGGAGTCCCGCGACGCGCTCCATGTGGTCACGTCCGAGTGGCCCGGTGGCCAGTGGATGTGGAACTCCGAGCGGCCTCGCACCCGGCTCTCGCTCGCGCGGATCCCGCTGGCAGCCATCGGCGACGGCTCCGACGACGCGCCGGACGCCTGGTATCATCCGCTGGCGGTCCCCGAGGGCGGCGTGGACGTGAACCGATTCGTCGGCGAGCACCTGCTCTACGGCTCGTCCTGGGGAGGCAACCAGGTGCAGGTGGTCGACTGGACCGCCCCCGGCACCGTGCGCACGCTCTGGACCGGCCACCGGGCCGAGCGGATCGAAGCCCTCGGCCAGAACGCGGTCGTGGTCGGCTCGCAGGACGGCGACCTGCATGTCTCTGCGGTCCGCCTCGGTGACCGGCTGGCGGTCGCCGACACGTACCGGCTAGCGGACGCGGCACAGGGCGAGACGCGCAGCCACGGCTTCTTCTACCGGCCGGACCGCACCGGCGGCGGCACGCTCGGCCTTCCCATCCGCCGCCACGGCGGCCGATATGCCTCGCTCCGCCACGGCTCCGCGTCGATGGTCTACCTCCGCGAGCACGGGCTGAGCTTCGAGCCGCTCGGCACCCTCGACGCGTCGGGCGAAACCCCAGACGACGCCTGCCAGGCCTCCTGCGCGGACTGGTACGGCAACGCGCGGCCGCTCTTCCTCGGCGACCGCGTGCTGGCGCTGATGGGCTACGAGATCGTCGAGGGGGAGCGCACCCCTGGGGGCATCCGCGAACGCCGCCGCGCCTCCTTCGCGCCGACGCCCCAGATCACCGCTCGCTGATCGAAATGGGGCCATTCGGACCGTGAACGGCTTTCGGCGTCGGAGTAGACTGCCCGTCGCCCCAGGAGCCTCCGATGGATCCGTTTCTCGACATGGCTCGCTCCCTCGAAGGCTTCGCGGTCGAGACGGGTGGGTGGCGGCCCGTGCTGCGGATCGGGCCCCATGCCGACGTCGGGCGTCTGCTCCGCGAGGCCCGCGAAGCAGGCATCGGGTTCCACATCTTCGAGCCGGAGTGGCCCTCGATATCGGACCCAGGAGCGTACATCACCTACCGCCCGGTCGATGTGGGCACGTGGTCTGTGTCCCTCGGAAACCACGGCTGGCACTGGGCAGGCTACCGCGTCCCTGAGAACGTCGTCGAGGCCCACGTGCGCGCCATCGGGGCGGTCGACGTGTTGGAGCCAAGGGCGCGACGTGAGCCGGAGCAGTCCCCGGAGCAGAGTGCCGAGATGGCCCGACGGCTTCTCGCGCTCCGGTCAGGATGAGGGGCCTGACCCTTCTGGGCGCTGCGGCTGTCCTCCTAGCGTCCCCCGCTGGCGCCCAGGTCGAAGTCCCCTTTCGGCCGCCGGAGGCATCCGCCAGCAGGCCGTGCGACGAGGTACACCTGGTGCTGGAGGGCGGTGCGTGGGACGAGGGGACCTACCGCATCGTCTGCGCGGGCTACGACTGCGCGGTGCAGCGGCGACGCGCCGTCGGGGACGGTGCTCACCTCATCCGCACGGAGATCGATGCCGTGGCAAGCTCCGTGTCGCCCGCCGCCGTCATTCTGACCAACGCGGAGTTTGGCTTCGAGGACGGACTTTGGGTCGTTACGCTCCGGGGGTACGACGCGATCGAGTACCAAGCCATCGACGTCCGCGTCCGGCTGGCGGAGGACCGTGTGATCGTGAGTCCTCCCCGGACGTTTGGGAGGTCACCGTAGGTGGCCAGCGCACCCGCCTGGCCGGTACGCTCCGACCGTCTTCGGCTCGCCGTCCGGCGCCTGGACGGGCTGTCGTGGAGCGCGCCTGGCATCCTCACCCCTCGCCAGCGGGCGGCTGACGCTCCAGGTCGAGGATCGAGATGGCTTCGACGTGCCGCTGGCGTAGATCACCGACGTCACATTTCCCGGGCACGACGTCGGCCGAGGCGTCACGCTCAGGGCGGGCGGCACGGCCGTTCTGCATCCCGTTCGGACGCCCCAACAACGAATCGCACGTCATCCGGGGACCTCGTCGACACCGTCCGCTCGATGCCTGACGTGGGCGATGGACGTGCCTCGGGCCGGGCATCGCGGAAGGCCCTCGTATCTCATGGGCTGATTTCTCCGTAGGGGAGCTCCCGACCGCTACATTATTAGCGGTTGAGCCATTCTAGTAGTATGCATCCATCGACTCGCCGAGCCGGTCTCGGTGTACTCCTCGCGGTTCTCGTTCTCCCCGTCGCCGCCCAGACGACCAGCACCGAGGATCTCGAAGCCCTCTACTGGCAGCGCCAGCAGGAGGCGATGAGTCGCTACACGCAGGCCGATGTCACGTTCATGACGATGATGATCGGCCACCATGCGCAGGCACTCGTCATGTCGGGCATGGCCGAGCGAAACGGCGCCGGCCCGGAGGTGAGCCGGTTGGCGGCGCGCATCGCGAACGCCCAACGCGACGAGATCGCGACGATGCAGCGCTGGCTCCGCGACCGCGACCTGCCCGCCCCTGAAGTCCGCGTCGACGGCGCGCGCCTCTGGATCCGCGGCGGCCTCGACGTCCACAGCATGCACAGCGAAGGCGGCATGCACGACGGCGGAGACGCCAGCGCCATGCACGCCGGTCACGACATGGGCGACAGTGACGACATGAGCGACGGCCACCAGGGCGATGGCATGGGCGGGCATGCGGGCCACGACATGGGCAGCGCCTCCGCTGGCGCAGACGGCGCCCGCCCCGGCGAGGTCGACGGAACCGCCCTGCACGCCGGTATGGACGGCATGCTCACGCAGGCGCAACTCGACCGCCTCGACGCCGCCAGCGGCACCACCTTCGACCGCCTCTTCCTCGACTTCATGATCGACCACCATGCGGGTGCGGTCACGATGGTCGAGACCCTGTTCGATGCCGACGGCACCGGTCAGGATGAGGCCGCCTTCCGGCTCGCCTCCGACATCCAGGTCGACCAGCGGACGGAGATCGCCCGCATGGAACAGATGCTCGACGCCCTCGGCGGCCCCGTCGACTAACCCACCCCCGGATCGCACGATTCACGCACCACACTTACCCCCGCTCCTCATGAGACGTCTCCTCTTTCTCCTGCCTGCACTCGCCCTGCTGGCGTTACCAGCCAGCGCGCAGCCCAATGCGGACTCGCGCATTCAGATGGACGACCCGCGGGTCGGTCTCGCGGCCGGTCTCTTCGATGCCGAGGAGTCCATCTGGAACCTCCGCCTGCTCTCCGCCACGCCGCCGCCAGCGGACTTCGTCGGCGTCACCAACTCCGACCTCGCGTTCCAGGGCAACTACGCGATCCAAGGCAACTACAACGGGATCCTCGTGTGGGACCTCACCAACCCGGCCGAGCCCGAGCTGGTCACGGAGTACGTCTGCCCCGCGTCCCAGAGCGACGTCTCCGTCTACGGCAACCTGATGTTCGTGTCCGGTGAGGGCCTCGGCGGCCGTCTCGACTGCGGCACGCAGGGCAACGAGGGCCGCGTCTCCGAAGAACGCCTCCGGGGCATCCGCATCTTCGACATCACGGACATCCGCCAGCCGGAGTACATCTCCAACGTGCAGACGTGCCGCGGCTCGCACACGCACTCGGTGCTGAAGAGCCCGGAGGACGACGAGAACGTCTACATCTACGTCTCCGGCTCGGCGCCCGTCCGCCCAGCCGAGGAACTGGCCGACTGTGTAGCTCAGGACCCGACCGACGATCCCAACTCGGCCCTCTTCCGCATCGAGGTGATCCAGGTCCCGCTGGCGGACCCGGCCAGCGCCCGGATCGTGTCCAGCCCGCGCATCTTCGAGGGCCTCACGGCGCCGGAGAGCCACGGCATGGCCCCGGCGGATGTCCGCGCGGTCGAGGAAGCTCGCGAGGCGGGCAAGTTCGTGGTCTACTTCTTCGGCCAGGACCGCGTCCTGCCCGATGGCTTCGCCCGCCAGCTGCTTCAGCAGATGGTCCAGGAGCGAGGCGGCTCCGGCGAGCCCACCGAAGCCGACTCGACGCTGCTCCGCGAGCGGCTTCCCGCCATGATGGCCGAGCGGTTCGGAGACCCCGAGGAGGCATCCGACGAGCCTCGGCCCGGACCGGACCAGTGCCACGACATCACGCTCTACCCTGAGATCGGGCTGGCCGGTGGCGCTTGCGAGGGCTACGGCCTTCTGCTGGACATCTCGGACCCGGCCAACCCGTTCCGCCTCGACGCCGTCGCGGACACCAACTTCTCGTACTGGCACTCCGCCACGTTCAGCAACGACGGCACGAAGGTCCTCTTCACCGACGAGTGGGGCGGCGGCGGCCAACCCAAGTGCCGCCCCGACGATCCCTACGAGTGGGGCGCCAATGCCATCTTCACCATCGAAGACCGGGAGATGACGTTCGCGAGCTACTACAAGATGCCCGCGCCTCAGTCGGCCCAGGAGAACTGCGTGGCCCACAACGGCTCGCTGATCCCAGTGCCTGGCCGTGACATCATGGTCCAGTCGTGGTACCAGGGTGGCATCTCCGTTTTCGACTGGACGGACGCCGAGAATCCCACGGAGATCGCCTATCACGACCGCGGCCCCGTCGACGCCGACCGGATGCAGAGCGGTGGCTCGTGGTCGGTCTACTGGTACAACGGCCTCATCGTCTCGTCCGAGATCGCGCGTGGCCTCGACGTGTTCGAGCTCGTCCCGAGCGAGCACCTGACGCAGAACGAGATCGACGCTGCCAACACGATCCAGTTCGCCGAGCTCAACGCCCAGGGCCAGCCTGCGTACGACTTCCCGCCGTCGTTCGCGCTCGTGCGGGCCTACATGGACCAGCTCGAGCGCGCGGGCATGGGCTCTGGCGGCGAAATGGAGCAAGGGCGCCAGATGGTCGATCAGGCCGAGTCCGCCAGCGGGGCTGCTCGCTCGCAGATGCTGATGCAGTTGGCCGACGCAGCGGAGCAGCGCGCCCGCGGCCAGCACGCCGACAAGGTGATGATGCTCGTCGGTGCGCTCCGCGAGCTCGCGATGGCCGGCTAGCCCACCGACCGCTTCCCCGCTGGCGGTAACGATCCGCCAGCGGGGGAGAGGGCTTGAAGACGGCCGCCGACGGATCCAGCGCCCGCCCGTGTGGAGTAGACGCGTCGCTCACGAACCGACAGACGCTCGGCGCCGATGGACCTGATCGCTCAGTACGAGATCCCGTTTCTCCACCCGCTGGCGGTCCACTTCCCGCTGGTGACCCTGCTCCTGGGTGCCGCGGCCGCTGTGTTCTACGCGGTCCTCGGGCGTGCGGTCTGGAGGAAAGCCGGACTGATCCTGTTCGTCCTCGGTGCGCTCAGCGCGTGGGCGTCCAACGAAACGGGCCACGATCTGTACCAGGCCGTCGAGGGAGATCCGATCGTCGAAGAGGTAGTGCAGGCCCACCAGAACGGCGCAAAGTGGACGCTCATCGTCAGCACGGTTGCGTCGGGGGTGTTCGCTCTGGTCTCGCTCGCGCGGCTGCGTCGGCGCCGGCCGCCGCCGGACGAAGTGGCGGCGGAGGACGCGCCAGCGGGGGACAAGGCGCCTCGGGGATCGAAGCGCGAGCCGCTGTGGGGGCGGCTGGTGGCCTTGGTGCCGGCCACGCTGGCCGCCGCGCTCGTCGCGTGGACGGCCCACCTCGGCGGCATCATGGTCTGGGGCGTGCCTCGGTGAAACCCCTGTGGTTGGCGGACGAGCGCGGGCTAGATTCGCGTTCACCCGCGCATGTCCCACCCCGAATCCCGTCCGTCGCTGACTGATCGCGAGGAGGATGTCCTCCGTCGTGTGGTGCAGCACTTCATCGACACGGCCGCGCCGGTCGGGTCGAAGGCCCTCGCCGACGCCGTCGATCTGTCGAGCGCGTCGGTCCGCGCCACGATGCGCCAGCTGGAGGACGCGGGGTATCTCGGCCATCCCCACACGTCCGCCGGCCGCGTGCCGACGGAGGCAGGCTACCGGCTGTACGTGGATGATCTGATGGACGTCACCGGCCTCTCGTCGCGCGAGGCGGGCATCCTGCGCGACAGCGTGCGTCGCCGCCTGGGGGATCTCGAAGCCATCGCCCGGGACACGTCTCGCCTGCTCGGCCGTCTCAGTCAGTTGCTCGGCGTCGTGCTCACGCCCCGGCTGGCGACGGGTGTCCTGGACCGGATCCAGGTGGTGCCTCTTACGAGCACGCGCGTCCTGTTCGTGCTTGCGTTGCGTGGCGGTCACGCCCGAACGCTGGCCGCCGAGGTCGACGCCGAGGTGCGAGCGTCGGCGCTCGACGAGATCGTGCGTCGCCTCAACGAGCGGCTGGCGGGTCACACGCTCGATGAGATCCGACGTACCGGCCGCGACCGCATCCAAGACCTCGCCGATGACGACCGCACCGGCATCGTGCGCGTCGTCCTCCGGGACGCTCCGGCGCTGTTCCGTGACGAGACGCCGGCCCGACGCGCCGCTATCGGCGGGGCGCAGCACCTGGTGGCCCAGCCCGAGTTCGCACGCCCGGAGTGGGTCCGTGACGTGGTCGAGCTGGCCGAGAGTGAGGACGTCGTCATCCACCTTCTGGAGAGGCCTCAACTCATCGACGGGGATCCGGACCGCGCCCTCGTCCTGATCGGCCGCGAGGTCGACCGGGGCGCGCCCGGTGGCCCAGCCTACTCGATCGTGACGGCACCGTACCGGATCGCCGGCGGCGTCGGCTCCGTCGCCGTCCTCGGGCCGACGCGCATGGACTACGGGCGTGCCATCGCCCTAGTCGAGTACGCCGCCAGCCTGCTCGGCGAAGACGCCGACTAGCGCGGAGCCGAAGACGCCAGCAGTGGGGCTTCCCGCCCGATTCGTTCGCCCTCCGGGACTTCGCACGCGATCTTGCCGTTTGATCTACCGAGTGTCCATCGTTCATGTCCGACAGACCCGTGTCTCCTACCGACGCCCACTTCGACGACGAGGCTGATGTCGATGCCTCGGCCGATGCCACCGAGCCGGATGCCGAGTCCGACGCTCCGGAGCTTGACGCGTCGGACTCCGACGCTGACGAGCCGGTGGTGGACTCTGCCGAGCCGGCGCGTGAGCCGGACACCGCAGAGACGCCGGATGCGCCAGCGGGCGCCGACGTAGACCGCCTCCAGAACCGTCTCCTGCGCCTCCAGGCTGAGTACGACAACTACCGCCGTCGGTCGGTCGCAGACCGCGAGGATGCCGTTCGCCAGGGCCGCCAGGCGGTCCTCTTGCCCATGCTCGACGTGTTCGACGACCTGCGTCGCTCGCTCGACGCCTCGCGCCGCGCTGCCAAGCAAGACTCTGGATCCGCGTCCTTCGACGCCCTGAGCCAGGGAATCGACCTCGTGTTCCAGAAGTTCTCCGACACCCTCGGCAAGGTCGGCGTGACGCAGATCGAGGCCACTGGGAAGCCATTCGATGAGGACGAACACGAGGCCATGATGCAGCAGGCCTCCGATGAGGCCGACTCCGGAACGGTGCTGGCAGAGATCCAGCCGGGTTACCGTCTCGACGACCGCGTTCTGCGCCACGCCCGCGTCATCGTCGCCGAGTAGCACCATGCCAGACACCGCCGAACGCGACTACTACGAGGTCCTCGGCGTCGCCCGAACGGCGACGGCCGCCGAGATCAAGAAGGCGTACCGGAAGCGGGCCATGGAGTCCCATCCAGACCGCAACCCCGGAGACGCCGAAGCGGAAGCCCAGTTCAAGGCAGCTGCCGAAGCCTACGAGGTCCTCTCCGACGCCGACAAGCGCGCGCGCTACGACCGCTTCGGCCGCGCCGGGCTCGGGGGCTCCGCTGGCGGCCCAGCGCCGGGCGCTGGGTTCTCCGACATCTCCGACATCTTCTCGGCTTTCTCCGACATCTTCGGCGGCGCCGGCGACTCGGGCTTCGCAGGCGGCTTTGGCACGCCACGGCGGCGGCGAGGCCAGGGGAGGCCAGGTACCGACCTACGCGTCCGACTGTCTCTGACCTTGGAAGAGATCTCTGAGGGCGTAGAGCGCCAGCTCAAACTGCGCAAGTACATCGGATGCGATGCCTGCCAGGGAAGCGGGGCTGAGGATGGGGCCGAGGGGCTCTCGACCTGTGCCACCTGCGAGGGAGCCGGCGAGGTCCGCCAGGTGTCGACGTCCTTCTTCGGGCAGTTCGTCAACGTCCAGCCTTGCCCGACGTGCGATGGGGAGGGCAAGACCATCGAGAACCGCTGCCAGGTATGCAGCGGCGAGGGCCGCGTCAAGGGAGAAGAAGAGGTCACGGTCGAGGTGCCCGCTGGCGTCTCGGCCGGCCATTACCTCCAGATCCGAGGCGCCGGCAATGCGGGCGTCCGTGGCGGGCCACCGGGTGCGCTCCGCGTCGAGATCGACGAGGTCGACCATGAGCACTTCGTCCGCGACGGCCTGGACGTGGTCCACGATCTCTACCTGTCGTTTCCTGACGCCGCGCTTGGGACCGAGGCCACCGTTCCGACCTTGCGCGGGCGGGCCAAGCTTAAGATCGACGCGGGCATCCAGAGCGGCCGCATCCTCCGGATGCGAAGCCGCGGCCTTCCCGAGGTCGGCGGCGGACGCCACGGCGACCAACTCGTCCGCGTTCACGTCTGGACGCCTGAGTCGCTGACCGACCCGCTCCGGGAGGCCTTGGAGCAACTCCGCATGGAGCCCGATCTGCGACCCAACCCGCCAGCGGGCACCCGGAAGGGATTCTTCAGCCGCGTCAAGGACGCGTTCACCGGCTAGAGTCCCGCCCGCTGTCGGACGCCCACGATCCCCAGGCCAGGATCGTCGTAGGCGAGTTACAGGCGGGGGACCTCTGCACCGTGAACCTTGCGCGCTCCGCCTCGTCTGAGCGGCCGTGATGACACCGCCGACTGACCAAAGCCCCGAACGCCCGGACGCCGTCCCGGCCTCCGGAGGTGCGCTCCGCCACGCGCTCCGCGATCTGCCTTCGCCCGTCGTCGTCGTGACCACGGAGACCGCCAGCGGGCCCCGCGGCGCCACCATCGGCTCGTTTACGAGTGTCTCGCTCGATCCGCCGCTGATCTCGTTCAACGTGACGCACAAGTCGCGCCTGCACGAGGCGCTCGGAGAGGGGAGAGGGTGGGCCGTCCACCTCCTGTCTGCCGGCCAGGCCGCTGTCGCTGAGCGGTTTGCCCGTCCGGACATGGACGGCGACGACCAACTGGCGCCCTTCGATCACGTCCGCGGCGACGGGCCGCCGTTGCTGCGTGGCCCCCTGGCGATCCTGCTGTGCGAGCCGCACGCGCAGTTCGAGGCGGGGGACCATACGGTCTTCGTCGGCCGCGTCGATGGCATCGTCGAGGGGGCAGGCCGCGATCCGCTCTTGTACTACCGCCAGTCCTACCGAGGAGTGGGAGATCCGGTCCAGTCGGTTTAGGGACGGCGCGCGCAGCCGATATCGGCAGTGTGCCTGCTCCTGCTCCACAGACGACTGCACTCGGTACGCTGGTCGCCATCGCGGCAGCGTCTTTGATCGGGCTGCACTCGACCGATGTCGGTCTCGACGCCTTGCTCCGCCGGTTTCATCTGAAGCCCGCGTCCACGGCAGAGTGGGTTGCGCTCCAGCCGCTGCCAGGGATGTACAACTTTGCGAATCGAGTGACGGTGCTCCTGGAGCCGGTGCCGTGGTCTCGTCTCGACAGCGAGCCCGATTCATTCCGGATGTACCACGTCAACCACTACCCGCCCCGCGAGATCACATTCGCGAACAAGCGCCAGCTGTGGCGCCACAATGGGTGTCCGTGGTACCTGTATGCCGAGAGTGCCGTTCGCGGACGTGTCTTGCGGACGCGTTTCACCGTCACCAAGGAAGAGGCCGGAGTCCGCCTGTGGTCCAGCGAGCCCGTGCCAGAATGCTGAGCATCACAGGTACGGAAGAGGCCACCCCACGGCTCATTGCCCTCCAAATCGCCCTGGGCCTCTGCCTGATTGGTTGGATGGTCAAGGGCGCCATGTTCTGGAGCCTCTTGTTTCAGGCAGGGTTCGAGACGCCGATCGCGGTTGACGCCTTGCCTGCCCTGTTCACGTCTCCGCTGGCGGCCGTGATGGCCTACATGGCACCACTCATCGTGATGCCGATCGCACTGGTAGCGGGTCCGCGCGGGGCGCTGGCAGCTGCCGTCGTGGGAAGTGTCAGCTCACTCGTCCTGGTCCTCCACGTATCCGGCTACAACGACGCGACGTTTGTGACGTCCCTTTGGGTGTTTCTGTGGATCGGCTGGCTAGCGGCCTCCAGCGACACGGAAGCCCAGAGGTGGGGAGCCCGCTTGGCACAGGGCACCCTCTCCATGATCTTCCTCGGCGGTTTCCTCGGGAAGCTGACCCCGGAATACCTCTCCGGGGCTGTTCTGCACGACGTCTACTTCCTCCAGAAGCAGGCCTTGTTCTATCCCGCGCTCCGAGCGGCCGTCACGCCAGATACGCTTCAGCAGATTGCGCTCGTCTTCTCCTGGGCTGCTGTGATCACAGAAGGCGCGCTCGCTACGAGTGTCCTGTGGCCGTCCCGGCTGGCGCTTCGGATCGGGGCCGTCGTGTGTACGGGAATGGTGCTGGTCTCGACGGTGTACCTCACCTCAGTCATGGCCGCTCTCGTCGGGTTGTGCGTCGCCGGACTTTGGCTCCTCCCGCGAGCGCCAGCGGAGGCTCACGAGCCCTCGATAGGCTCCCCGGCATACGCGCCGAGTCCAAACAACGCGAAGTCGTAGCGTGCCGGGTCCTCGGGGCACAGCTGGCGGCAGATGTCAGTCAGCTCCTGGACCGCACGCCAGTCGTCGTAGCGCCGGTTAAGGAGACCGAGGCGCCGCGCCTGGGTGCCCGTGTGCACGTCGAGAGGGATAACGAGCTGCCTGGTCTGGACAGACGCCCAGAGACCAAGGTCGACGGGGCCGGGCCGCGTCATCCACCGGGCGTACATCGCCAGCCGTTTGCAGGCGCTGCCTCGCGACGGCCGGGCGAGGTGCTTCGCACGAACGCCGGCCTCAGGAACGATCGCCAGCAGGGTGTCCGAGAACCCTTGGATCGCGGGTCCGATGTCCTCCTCGTCCTGGAGCCCTCGTGCGAAGAGGCGTTCCAACGACCCGAACTGTTCCAGCGCAGCCCGTAGCGACCACGTAAGCGCCATGGCGTCACTGGAGGAGAACGTGCGGTGCTTGAATCCATCCAGTCGGCTCGATCCCGGCATGAAGTCCCGCACGAACCGGTGGGGCCGCATGTCCATGCGGTCGATGAGGTCCGCCAGCTTGGAGAGGATCACCGAGCGCCGCCCCCACGCCAGCAGGGCCGCATACAGCCCGATGACCTCTTGGTCTGCCGGATCGTCGAAGGCATGGACGACGGAGATCGGGTCGTCGTCGATGAACGAGACCTGCTCATACCGCCCCACGAGGGGGTCGAGAACAGCGCGGGCCTCGTCGAGTGTCATCGGTGGCGTGGAGGAGCGGCCTCTCGAATCCGCTCAGCGATCCCGCTTGCGGGGCCTGCCGGCGTGGGGTGATGCCAGCTCCGCCTACTCCGCTGGCGGCTTGCCGACGGTCTTGTCCGCAGAAGCGCCGTCGCCATCCTCGACGCTGTCGCCAGCGGAGCTGCTGGCGACCGGGTCGGCGACGTTGGAGACGGCGTCGAGGACGCGGCCTTCGTCGGTGCGCTCGATCACGACAGTGACCTCGCTGACGAGGGCCGCCAGCGCTCCGACGGCCGCCAGCAGGGGCGTCATTAGTACGGCCGCCGCCCCGGCGCCGACGCTCACCGTCAGCGGGATCTCGAACAGCGTCTTGTCCTCGCGCCGGATCGAGACGCGCTTGACGTTGGCGTCCTCGACCAACTCGCGCACCTTGTCGACGAGTTGGTTGGAGGCCACCTTGATCTCCTCGAACGCATCGCCCGCGCGATCACGGGCAGCGTCGGCGAGACGCTGGGCCTCGGATTGGAGTGTGGGTTCCGATGAGGGCGTGTTGGGAGCGGGAGTCTCGGACATGAGGGGTAGAAATGGGGAGGTGGCCCACGGCAGACCGCCCCCGGGGGTTCCGTCTCGTACTTCGAATCGAGGGGATTCGCCCCGGACAGTTTCGTTTCGGAATCCGCACCTGGAAGTGGGGTGCGAGGTGCGGTCAGGGCTCAGAACAGCGGATACCCAGGTTCGAGGGCTCTGAGGGCACGATTGCGTGACGCAATCCAGGAAGTGGACTCGCGGTCACCCCGGACATGCCTGAATCGGCATGGACCTCGCATCAGGGGCTGGCACAACACGGCGGCACTTCGCCCGCCTCCTTGACCGCCCCGCCAAGGGGGCACTTTTCATCCTAGCTGGGGCATTCCCCGCCTCGCTCACAACCTCTACCCATCATGGGACAGCAGCAACTTCTTCTTCTCGTTCTCGGCATCGTGATCGTCGGCCTCGCCGTCGTCGTCGGGATCCAGGCCTTCTCTGAGAACCAGGCCAAGGCCAACCTCGACGCCCTTGTCAACGACGGTGTCCGTATCGCTTCCGACGTTCAGGCCTGGAGCCTCAAGCCGCAGGCCTTCGGTGGCCCGGCCTCGGGTGAGGACTGGAGCGACGCTACCTTCGCTGACATTGGCTACTCGGACGCTGACGCTGACAACGGTGCCTGCGCTGGTGGCCAGTACGGCAACCTCAACGGGTGCTTCACGCTCGCCACGAGCGGAACGGACGCTCGCATCACGGGCCAGGGCCTGAGCGGCACCACGCTCAACAGCAACGGTGTCCAGATCGACATCTCGGGCACGAGCCCGAACGACGTGTCGACGCTGACGTCGGCAGCTGGCACCTACACCGTCGGTGGCGGCACGAGCTCGACCACGAACTAAGCACTGCGCTCGCAGATGTCTTAGGGGCCCCCTCTAGCTCTGCTGGAGGGGGCCCATTTCTGTTTTTGCGCCACGCACGGATGACCATCCATTTCCCTCACACTCGACGGTCAGATACCCTATCGAGCCGGGTTTTCGGGATCGATCCACGCGCTCTCGCGGCGTTCCGAATCGGTCTCGGCATCCTCTTGCTGATTGATCTGTGGGTCCGTGCCGCTGATCTGGGTGCGCACTATGCCCTGGGCCGTGTCGTATCAGACAGCGCTCTCCAGGCTCTTCGGCCCTGGGCGTACCCGTCGCTTCACGCACTGTCGTCGGCGATCGAGTGGCAGGTCGCCCTCTTCGTGATTGCCGCCCTGCTGGCGGTCGCGCTGGCGGTTGGTTACCGAAGCCGGCTGGCTGCATTCGGGTCGTGGATGCTGCTGCTCTCGCTCCACCATGCGAATCCGCTTATCAACAACTCGGGCGATAGCATCCTCCTACTCATGCTCTTGTGGGGAGGCTTTCTTCCTCTCGGAACGTGTCTCTCCCTCGACGCGCGGCGCAGAGGAACGCCGCCAGCGGAGGGTCCAGTCTTCAGCATCGCGACCGCTGGCGTCCTCTTACAGCTCTATGCCGTCTACCTGACCTCCATCTTCCACAAGACCGGAGCGACATGGCGGTCAGACTTTACAGCGGTCTATTACACGCTCGAACTCGACGCATTTACGACGGCGTTCGGGAAGCTCGTCGGTGACGCGCCACTACCTGTCCTGCAGGCGCTTACGATCGCGACGCTGGTTCTCGAAGGAATCGGCCCACTCATCGCGATGTCTCCCTGGCGTTCGGCTACAGCCCGGACCCTTGTTGCGCTCTCCTTCATTGGGTTCCATGCGGGCCTGGCAGCATCGATGACGCTGGGCATTTTCCCATTCGTCTGCATGGTGGGGTGGCTGCTCGTGATTCCATCGCCAGTGTGGCAAGCTGTGTTTCGCAGGGCACGATCCCTGGGTCCCTTGCGACCACCCTCGCACGCAGAGCTCCATCCGGTGCTCTCAGCTGCGGCCCTCTTTCTCATCCTGGGAGCCGGACTCCTCAACTGGCGTGAGGCAGACCCCATCGGGACACACTATGCGTTCGGTGATGGTGCCGAGATCATCGACCGGATTGGATATCAGGTTGGGATAAGCCAACCATGGGACATGTTCTCCCCGAACCCTGCGTCGGAGGACGGGTGGTACGAGATCGTCGGTACAACTGCCCATGGCGACAAGTACTCACTCCCAAACGGGGACTCGTACCGACCCACAGGCCGAAACGAAGCGTCCGCGTCGTATGTGTCCCAGCGTTGGCGAAAGCTCCTGTTCGATTACTACAGAACAGATGCCTTCGCACAGCACCGTGCAGAGTATGGAGCGTACCTGTGGAACGACTGGAACCGAAGGCATCCAGACCGTCCACTCCAATCCATCGAAATTGCGATCCACCACGAGCCGACGCCTGAACCTGGGGTTGATTCTTCCCTAGAGAGAAGGATTCTGCTGACGTACGAAGAGCCTCCTCTGCACGCTCGGAGAGACCCGACCACCAGTCATCGACCGTAGCACGTCATGGGACAGCAGCAACTCCTCCTCCTCGT
Organism: Bacteroidota bacterium; assembly: GCA_038744895.1. Taxonomy (GTDB): domain Bacteria; phylum Bacteroidota; class Rhodothermia; order Rhodothermales; family Rubricoccaceae; genus Rubrivirga. Next base: position 27,864 of record JBCDLV010000003.1, read on the forward strand.
TCTCGGCATCGTGATCGTCGGCATCTCTGTCGTCGTTGCTCTTCAAGTGTTTGAGCGGAGCGAGAAGGTCCAGAACGCAGATGCTCTCGTGAATACGGCTGTTCGGCTCGCGGCCGATGTCCAGGCCTGGTCACTCAAGGCGCCTGTCATGGGCGGCGGAGGTGGCGTGTTTACTGGTGCCAGCTTCGCTGCCATGGGCTACCCAGACGGTGACTACGACCACCCTGAGGGAACGTTTACGTTGACCGTCGACAACGCGGGGCAAGTCACGCTCGTCGGGTGCAACTCCCGACTCGGAAACGAGGTCACGTCCGTCGTGACGGGAATTGACCCGGATGAGATCGATACGACGGTCTCTGTCGACGGCTGCTAGCGAGCCTGTGTCAGCAGCGCCTGCGGTACGAGGATGGTCTCGTGCGGCTGTCTCAGCGACGCGAGACTCCCGCCTGCGGTGGATCCGCTGAGGTCAACCGTGCGCTGTTGGATGCACTGAGGTCACACTGTGGCTGACGGTGCGGACAGACTCAGCTTCTGCGTTTGTGGCGGTACGTGCCTCGCCAGCGGAGGGGCTATCTCCGCCAGCGGAGAGTCCATATGGAACGTGTGTTCCAAAGTGGCGCGCTCTTTGGTCACTGGGGTTCGAGCATCCACTTGCCTTCCTCCGACGAGCCGATTCGTCGGTTGAGCTCAGGCTTTTGGGTGATTTCGTAACCCTCGCCTTCCGCATCTCCCTATGGGCCAGCAGCAGCTTCTCCTTCTTGTCATCGGTGTCGTCCTGGTGGCCCTTGCCATCATGGCTGCTTTTCCAGCGTTGGAGAAGGGCTACCGACAGGACGAGGCAGACGCCTTGATTGATCGCGCGCTCGCCATCAGTGGATATGCTGTCAAGTGGAAGATCACGCAGGACCCGTTCCACGGTGGCAATCAGTCGTATGCCAACCTAGCGAGCCAGGGACTCGAGGCCCTAGGACTGGACACGACGACGGTCCGCGGGCGATTCCGGATTACAGAGGCCACAGACACGCGCCTGGAGGTGACCGGTGTGAGTGATCGCTACGAAGGAATCGGCGTCCGTGTGGCTGTCGATCAGTACGATGTGGTCGAGAGCGAAATCTCGTTCAATGGAGAGATCGACCTGTAGCAGATCTGAGAGAGGATGGTCTTGACGACACGTTTGCCCGATCGCGATCTCCACCTAGCCCGCATCGCGCTGAACGGCGACGAGAGAAGTCTGCCCCGTACAGACCTTTGGCAGCCTAGCGGTTGAATGCTTAGGCCGGGCACTCCCGGTCGTCTCGTCACACGGATCCGCCATGGGCGCCAACGGATTGGCGAGCTAGGCATCCCCTGGAATGGACCGCTGGCGGTGCGAACTGAGGCCGTGAGATCGTGAGCCAGCCCGTTAAGCCGTTCTCCTGATCCGGCGATACACCGTATCCCCCAACGTCCCCATGGCAGAGTTCCGATTCAACGGCGTCGCGCCGGGCGGCCAGTCCGTCCAAGGCACGGTCTACGCGCCCAACAAGAAGACCGCCGAAAAGAAGGTAGCGGCACTCTCAGAGAAGCACGCCTTCACCCTTCGGGACCTGGAGCAGCGAATGCTGTTCCACTACAAGATCAAGCATCCCTCAGGCGACATCGTCAAGGGACAGCAGAAGGCCTACGCGGAGGACGAGATAAGGTCGGCGTTGGAACGGATGGGCCTGGAGGTCCTCTCGGTCCAGAAGGCGTTTCTCAACATCGACCGCAAGCCTCCGATGGGGGACGTGATCATGTTCGTCCGCTTGGCGGCGAACCTGCTCATGGAGAAGATGGCGTTCACGGAGGTCCTGAACCTTCTCATGGCCGACATCTCCTCGACGTCGTTGAAGCAGGTGCTCCGAGACATCTCGTCGGACCTGAAAGGCGGTATGGAGGCCAAACAGGCCTTTATGAAGCATCAGGACAAGCTGGGCAAGTTCACCGCGTACATGCTGGGCGTGGCGAGCACGTCGGGCAACATGGCCGAGATCTACGAGGCCACGGCGCGCTTCCTCGAACGCCGCGACGCGTTCAAGAAGAGCGTCAAGAGCGCCCTCATCATGCCGTCGGTGACGATCCTCGCCACGATCGGCGTTATGATCTGGTACATCTGGTCGATCGTGCCGCAGACTGCAGGGTTGTTTGCCTCCTTCGATGGCATCGAGCTGCCCCCTCTGACCACGTTCTCGCTCAACATGAGCGCGTTCCTAGACCAGTGGATGGGGGTCATCGCCGTCATCCTGCTAGTCATCCTCATCGCGTTTGTCGCCTGGGCGCGATCCGCGAAAGGGCAGTTCATCATCTCCAAGTACCTCATCAAGATTCCCGTCATCGGAGGACTCTTGCACAAGCTCAACATTGAGGTGTTCTGCCGCGTATTTGCCATCCTGTACAGCGGATCCGGTGAGAACCTGGAGGTGATCAAGGTGGCGGCTGAAGCGTCCGGCAACAAGTACATGGAGCACCAGATCAAAACGATCACGCTCCCTGCGATGATGGCCAAGGGTGCAGGCCTAGTCGAGTCGATGGAGGCCTCTGGCGTGTTCACCCAGATGACCCTGTCGCGCTTCAAGACGGGTGCTGAGACGGGTGCTGTCCGCAAGAGCGCGCAACAGATGGCAGACTACTACGAGCGTGAGACTGAGCTGAAGCTCAAGGCCGCCGTCGAAACTATCCAGACCTTCGTCGGCCTCTTCATCGGTCTCATGGTCGCATTCCTGACCGTCCTCTCCGCGGAGACGGCGATGATCCGGCCGTCCTCTACAGACCTGATGGGCATGTAGCCTGGATTGTTTAGCCGCGCTGCATCCCCATACTCATATCCATGTCCACCGCTTCCAGCCCTGCCACTGCCGTCGTGCCGGCCCATCCGTCGTCCCCGGCTGGCGACGGCGCCAGCGGGGCGGCCGTGGTCGAGAACGGGAGCGGACCGATTGCCCGGCCCGCGCTCCCGGGGGTTCAGGACCGTGTGGTCCAGGCACTCGCTCGCCGCGGCCTGGTCACAGCTGGACAGGTAGAGGCTGCCGAGAGGGAGCGCAAGCAGGCCGGAGGCCGCCAGCCGCTATGGCGTGCCCTGCTGGCGGTGGGGGTGGACCGCGACGCCATCTTCGAGCAGGCCGCCGCGACCTACGCGTTCCGGCTGGCGCCGGTCCGTGAGCGAGAGCCCGAGGCTGAGTTTGCGAAGACGGTGATCGAGTCGTTCGACGAAGAGCTCGGCGACAAGCTGGTCGAACTCAAGGCGATCCCATACGCCTACGCTCAGGACCAGCCCTCGGGAATCCTCAAGCTGGTGTTCATCACCGAGGACCCGATGCGGCCGGAGCTGCAGAAGGTCATCAACAGCCTGGAGATCGAGCGCTTCGAGCTGTGCTATGCCCCTGGAACTGTCGTCGACGCGGTCGTCCAGGAGGCCTTCCCTCGCAAGAACGAGTACCTCGAGCGCCTTGCCCAGGACACGGGGCCCGATGTCGACTTCGGCCTCTCGTTCGAGACCGACGAGAAGTCGCTGGTCGACGAAGACCAGCTCGAAGCGGAGATCTCGCAGTCCGCACTGCTCAACCTCACCGAGGCGATCCTGATTGAAGGGGTACGCATGGGCGCCTCTGACATCCACATCTGGCCGAATGCCAAGCGCCAGACGGAAGTCCACTTCCGAGTCGACGGTCGCCTGAGCCACTGGCATACCGAGGACCGAGGCCACCCGGAGGCCCTGCTGGCGGTGTTCAAGGACACCGCCTTGAACGTGGACCGCTTCGAACGGGACATGGCCCAGGACGGGTTTATCCAGCGCGTGGTGGACGGGACCCTGATCCGCTACCGCGTCTCGATTCTCCCGATCGCCAACGCGAACCCCGAGGTCCGCGCCGAGTCCATCGTCATCCGAATCCTCGACGACCGCAAGGTCATCACAGACCTTGGAAAGCTGGGACTGCTCGAAGGGGCACTCGCGCAGTTTGGCAAAGCCATCCGCCAGCCGCACGGCATGGTCATCCTGACCGGGCCGACCGGCTCGGGCAAGAGTACCACCCTGGTGGCCGCACTCTCGAATGTGGTTACGCCAGAGGTCAACGTCCTCACCGTCGAGGACCCCGTCGAGTACATCATCCCCGGCGTGCGGCAGATCAAGCTGTCGCACAAGCTGTCGCTGGAGGGCGCCCTCCGAGCCATCCTCCGCCACGACCCTGACATCGTCATGGTCGGTGAGATGCGCGACAAAGACACCGCCGAGTTAGCGATCAAGCTGGCGAACACAGGCCACCTGACCTTCTCGACGCTCCACACCAACGACGCTCCGTCTGCCGTCTCCCGTCTCTACAAGATGGGTCTGGAGCCTTTCTTGATCGCCTACGCGATCAACTTGGTGGTTGCGCAGCGCCTCATCCGAACCCTGTGCCCCGATTGCAAGCGTCTCCACCCGCGGGACGCTCGGGACCCACTCCTGATGAGCGAACTCGGGTTCAGCGAGGAGGAAATTGCGTCGGCAGAGATCTACGAGGCCGCTCAGGGAACGTCGTGCCCGACGTGTAAGGGGAAAGGGTACAAGGGACGGCGCGCCTGTGCTGAGGCCCTGTACTTCTCGCCTGCCATCCGCGAAGCCATCGTCAGCTCTGGCGAAGAGATCAACGAGGACCAGCTTCGCCGGATCGCTGAGGGCGAGGGCATGCTGACACTGCAGGCCTCTGCCCGGGTGCTGGCACTCCGTGGCGAAGTCTCCATCGAAGAGATGCTGCGCGTGACCGCTGGCGAGCATTGATCGATTGATCTGCTCCAGGCGCTAGAGATGACGTCACGGCTTCCACTGAGCCTAGGTGCACCTAGCCGGTCACAGATGGCAATCACCGCCAGCTGGCGTTTTACCCACCCATGCAGGTGCACGGATGGTCCCACGGGTGGACTCTGCAGCGAGCCGTTTCCCGTGCCACCGTGGCGCATCCAGGTCAAGAGAGCCAGTGCACATATCCAGAGCTGTGCGCTAGGGTGTAGATGAAGCGTTAGCTGAGTAGGTCCTACCCACCGGGCTCTACGATTCTACCCATCTACCTGGAAGGTGCGGGTGCTCGTTCTGGGACTGAGACTCAAACGGGAGGTCGTGTGGAACCCGCCGATTCCATGATGAACTGGCATCCCAAAATGGGAGACTGCGGGACGGTCCGTGCATGAACCACACTCGACTCGGTTCTCACACACATGCCACAGACCCTCCTCGCCCTCGCGGCACTCGTGACAGCTGGCCTGTTCACGCTGTCTCAAGTCCAGACGGAGCACAGCACAGTCCAAGCTGTTGTTCAAGACCAGTTTGAGCTGGCAGTGGGCGGTACGCTTCTGCATGCGATCGAGTTTGCCGATTCGCGCGCCTTCGACGAGTTCACCACGCCTGAGAGGCTCCGTACTCGCTACGGGCTTCCCGCACAGATGACTCGGGCTGATCGGGACACCATCTCGTTCGATGACTTGATCGACATCCAGCCCACAGACTTTTCGCCCCCGGGCAACTTCGGAGGCAACACGTGTAGCATCCAGAATCCTTCGACGACCGCCACCACGTGCGACGATCTGGATGATGCGCACACCTCCACATGGCAATCGGTCGACCTCGCGACCGCCGACGGTAGCTCGATCCCTGTTGAGGTGCTCATCGAGGTCGACTACGTCGAAGCCGCAACGGGCGCCGGGATGGACACGCCCGTCAACTACCGGACCTTCCACAAGAGGGTCACGGCCTACGCCCGGACGAGTGCGTTACGCAATCAAGACGGATCAGAGCGTCCAGTCGAGGTAAGCCTCCGGCGAGTCCTCAGCTTTGACCCAAAGGTTGCGGCAGAATACCTCCGGCGCTCCATCCGTGTAGAGGGTGAGGGAGACCCGCTGTGTGATGCTGAGGTTGCCCAGTGGAATGCCACGGCAGCAGTCCTCCGCGATGCGCTCGATGTCGCTCGAACTGCCCAGGCTGCCGCGGCTCAGGTTCTCAGTGCCGCCGCAGATGCTCTCGCCGCAGCGCAAGACGCAAACGCCCCCTTCGAGCAGGCAATCAACACGGCGCTCGCGGAGCGTAACGCGGCAGATCAGGCGCAAACGAATGCTCGTGATGCAGAGCAAGCGGCCCTCGACCGTGCTCTCCAGACACTGCGCAACTACTCCTATTTCTACAACGGGACCTACTACTTCGATAACCAGCAGAGGCTCGACCAATTCATCGAGGAGCGTGATGCCTACTTCGACCGCGTCGATGAGCGCATCGCTGCCGAAACGCGCTACACGAATGCGGTGACTGCGTACGACAATGCTGTGACTGCAGCCGGGGACTCCCGGGCGGCGATCGCAGCCGCACAGGACGTGTATGACGCAGCTGCGGAAGCAGCGCAGGATGCCACAGACGATGCCGTAGACGCCCAGCGCGACGTCGACGATCAC
>JBCDLV010000004.1:0-34259 GCA_038744895.1 Bacteroidota bacterium
CACGCGCGTCCACCCGCAGGTGCAGCAGTACCAGGACGGCGCCATCCGCAACGACCTGACCATCCGAGGCATCCCATACACCGTCGTCGGGGGCCCGCTGGCGGAGCGGGTCGCCACGGTCCGCGCGGCGCTAGACCTCTAAACGGCGACGGCCGCCCCCGAAGGAGCGGCCGCCAGCGGGCGTGAGGGAGCCGGCCCCGTGCCGGCTCCGCGACAGGTCGATGGCTAGTCCGAGAGGCCCTGGACCTCGCCCGTCTCCACGTCGGCGCGGTAGCGCTTGCCGCCGAGGACGATCTCGGCGACGCGGTCGCTGCCGTCGCGCGGGAAGGTGATCTCAAACGCGCGGTCGATGTCGCGCGACACGGTCTCGCCGTCGGTAGGCGTCCGCGTGATCGTGGCCTGGAATGTCCCAGAGATGGTACCGGAGACCGCCTGGCGCCAGCTGCGGGGCAGCGCTCGCGGGCCCTGGATATCGGTGAGGATCGCGTCGAAGGCGTAGTCGACCGTTCGCTGGCCACGGCGGCCGCGGAGCGTGTCGGTGGCTGCCCGCTGGTAGGTGCCGTTGACGGTCACGAGGTCCTCGCCGAGGTCGGTGACCGTGAGGTCAGAGGAGAGCGACGTGAGGGCGTGAACGCCGCGCGGCGAGCGAGACAGGCTTTCGGCCGAGAGAATCTGGTAGGAGGCCGAGGCCGCTCCGTCGCGGAGCTCCTGGGGGAGCCCGGCGGCGTCGAGGAACTGGTAGGTCGCCAGCCGTTCGAAGGTGGCGTAGCGACGGCCCTCGGGGTCGCCGCGCTCGCAATCGATGGAGGCCGTCCAGAACCCGGTGGCCGCGTCGTACGATCGGTCGTTTTCGCAGCCGGGACGGTCGGGGCCGGCGTGCCGGGCACCGGCGCTGGCGTTGACCGCGAGCGAGGCGCCAGCGGCGGCATCTTCGAGGGCACCGCCGGAGTCGAGGGCGATGGCGCTGGCAAGGACCACGGCTGCGTCGTCGAGGTCGTCGTCAGCGGAGACCGTGTCGGAGGTGGCGTCGCATGCGCTGAGCACGAGCGCACCGGCGAGGAGAAAAGCAGGAAGTCGCATCGGGACGGGGGTTGGTGATGGTCCCAAGCTGCCCGCCGACCCTGCCGCGCCGTGTGTCGAACCTGTCCCGAATCGTCCGAGAGACCGTCCCGGTTGTGTTACCGGACCCGCTGGCGCCCCGTGCCGGTGGCCTCCGGATCGGATGGCTCATCGTCGAGAAGCACGGGGTCGATCCGCCCGCTGGCGTCCACGATGCCTGCCTTGCGGGCCTCCTGCTCCAGGTCGTAGCCCTCGCTCGTCACGATGGCCTCCAGCGCTTCGATGCGCGCGACCAGCCGTCGGCGCTCGGCTTGGGCATCGGCCAACTCATCTTCGAGGTGGCTGGTCGCCTTTCCCAATTGCGCCTTCGTCTCCGCGTTGAGCTTGGCCACCTTCACGTAGCTCCCCGCGAGGATGGCCACGATCGGGATCAGGAAGGGCATCAGGGCAACGATCTCCATGGCAGATGAGACGGCGGTAGTGCCGGAGACTACGGCTTTCGACGGTTAGAGGTACGGGTCTCTCAACTCACCCAGATCGTTTTGGCGTTCGTGAACGCACGGATGCCCTGCACCGCCAGCTCGCGGCCGTAGCCTGAGGCCCCGATGCCGCCGAACGGCAGGTTCGGATGGCTCTTCGTCATCTCGTTGACGAACACGGCGCCGGACTGGATCTCGCGCGCGATGCGCTCGCCGCGGGCGAGGTCGCGCGTCCACACGCTCCCGCCGAGGCCGAAGCGCGTCGCGTTCGCCAGCCGGACCGCCTCGTCGGCATCGTCCACGACCGTTAGCGACGCGACCGGGCCGAAGATCTCCTCCGAGAAGGCGGGGCTGTCCTCCTTCACGTTCGTCAAGACGGTCGGTGGGTAGTAGAAGCCTGTGCCGTCGGGGATCGCGCCTCCGCACTGGACCTTCGCGCCCGCGGCGACCGCCCGCATGACCTGGTCGTGGACCGTCTCCCGCAGGTCCGCCCGCGCCAGCGGGCCGAGGTCCACGTCCGTCGTCGGGTCGCCGACGGTGAGGGCCTCCATCCGCTCGACGAACCGGCGCGTGAAGTCGGCCGCGATGGGTGCTTCGAGGAGGAACCGCTTGGCGGCGATACACGACTGGCCGTTGTTCTGAACGCGTGCCTGGACGCCGCTTTCGACGGCCGCATCCAGGTCGGCATCGGCCAGCACGACGAAGGCGTCCGTCCCGCCGAGTTCGAGGACGCAAGGCTTGAGCGCCTCGCCCGCCTGTGCGGCGACGGCACGACCAGCGCCCTCGCTCCCCGTCAGCGTGACCGCCCGAACGCGGTCGTCCGCGATCACGCCAGCGGTCTGCTCGTGGCTGATGATCGCGTGCTGAAAGACGCCCTCGGCGAAGCCCGCCTCGCGGAACAGATCGGCCATGCGCTCGCCACAGCCCAGCACGTTCTCGGCGTGCTTGAGGATGCCCACGCCGCCAGCCATGACCGTCGGCGCAGCGAAGCGGAAGGCCTGCCAGAACGGGAAGTTCCACGGCATGATCGCCAGCACCGGGCCCAGCGGCTCGTGGGCCACGAACGACCGGGTGGCCTCGGTCTCTCGCGATTCGTCGGCGAGGTAGGCCTCGGCATGCTCGGCGTAGTAGCGGCACACCCACGCGCACTTCTCGGCCTCGGCGACGGCCTGCGCTAGCGGCTTTCCCATCTCCTCGGTCATCAGCGCCGCATGATCGTCGGCGCGCGACGCCAGCAGGTCTGCCAGCCGGCGCATGGCCGATGCGCGGTCAGCGACGGCGGACCGGCGATGGACCTCGAACGCCCCGCTGGCGCGATCGAGGAGGGCGTCGAGCGCATCGTCGCTCGCGTAGGCGTAGCGATGGATGTGGGCCTCCGTGGCAGGGTTGAGGGTCGTCGGCATGGCGCGTGGGGCTGATGGCCTATGAAGCACACGGTGAGGGGTACGCCCGGACATGCTGCGTGTCGCGTGTTGCGTAGGCAGGATGAGCGTTCACGCACCACGAACCATGCAACACACGCTGGCCGGTCAGATCCAGCGTGACGCAGCACCGGCGGGCGATGTACCCCGTACCGGGCGCCTCGTTCGTCATGCGCCAGCGGGCTGTGTCCAGGGGATGCTTTCAGTGGAGAATGAAAAGGCGATGCCCGGTTGCCTCGCTCGGGTCCGCGTGAGCACCTTAGGCGGCCTTCCTCCTGCTGCATGACCTCGTCTGGAACCTTGCGCCGAAGCGCCCGCCTCGTGCGGTCGTGGCTCGGTGCGTTCGGAGGCAGCGTGGAGCGGACGGCGCCAGTGGTGGACGAGGTGACCGACCGTGGCGTCTCGCGCTCGGCCGTAGAGGCACTGGTCGGAATGCCCATCGGCGACCTGGACCTGTACGACCACGCGCTGCGCCACCGCTCGCTGTTCCGGGGTATGGCGACGGACGGGACCGAATCGAACGAGCGCCTGGAGTTTCTCGGAGATGCCGTCCTCGGCACCATCACAGCCGAGATCCTCTACCGCCGGTTCGCCGACCGTGCCGAGGGGCTCCTCACGCGCACGCGTGCCACGCTCGTCAATGGCAAGGCACTCGCGGGCTACGCCGAGTCGATCGGCCTCGGCGACCTCGTCCTGATGAGCGAGAACATGGAGGCCTCCGACGGGCGCTCCAACGCGACCATCCTGGCGGACGCCTTCGAGGCCATCGTCGGGGCGGTCTACCTCGACCTCGGGTTCGACGCTTCGCGCCGGTTCGTGACGCACGTCCTCGACCAGTGCGTGGATCTGGAGGTCGCCGCGGCCGACAAAAGCAACCACAAGAGTCGCCTCCTGGAACACGTCCAGGCGCTTGGCCTGGAGCAGCCGGTGTACGAGGTCCTGGAGGAGGAGGGCCCGAGCCACGATCGCAGCTTCACCGTGGCCGCCCTCGTCGAGGGCGAGCGCCTCGGCGAGGGCACGGACCGCTCCAAGAAAGGCGCCGAGCAGAAGGCGGCGCGCGAGGCGCTCACGGCACTGCGCCAGCAGAGACAAGAACAGGCGTAGCGCCGGACCCCGGCCGCCAGCGGGTCAGGACGCAGCCCACGCGCGGAGCCCGCTGGCGAACGCGGCCAGCTCGTCGCTCCGGTCGTGGTCCTGGAACAGGCCGGTGCCGTAGAACACGCGGGGCTTCCCACCCAGCTCCAGGCGAAGCCGGTTGCCCTCGGCGGCGACGACGGAGACCTTCGAGGGCGCGAACCGCTCGCCCTTACCGGCGTCGGCGAACGGCCCGGGGCCTTGCACGGCCAGCCGCTCCTCGGCCGCCAGCACCTTGCGATCGAACATGCGGAACATGCGGCGCATCATCTTCTTGGCGAGCCACATCGAGATGGGGTCGGCGCGGGGCATCGTCTGCGCTCGGCCAGGTCCCAACGGGAGCACATAGAGCGCGCCGCCGTCCGTCAGAAGCGTCCAGGTCTTGGCCCCGGCCACCAGGCCCGGTTCGGTGAGCACGCGGTCGATGCGGAGGGTCATCAGTCGAAGGAGTGAGCACGCCTGGAAACGGTATTCCAGGCGGGTCCCTCCGTCAATGACCGTTTGGACCGTTTCCACTCCGCCGGCCAGATCCTGCCGCCAGCGGGCGCGCTTCGCCAGCAGACGATGAAAAGCGCTTCCATCCTCTCTTGCACAGGGCTTTGTGGTGGACCGCCGAACGCCTGAGCACGTTACTTCTGGCACGACCCCGGACCTCTTTTTCGAGATGGAAACGATTGCCCGCATCGCCACGCACCCGGACGCCTTCGCCGACCGACACATCGGCGTCTCCGAGATGGAACAAGCCGAGATGCTCGACGCCATCGGCATGGACAGCCTCGACGCGCTGAGCGACGCTGCCGTCCCCGCCGACATCCAGCTCGGGCGCGACCTCGACCTGCCCGACCCACGCTCCGAGCGCGACCTGCTGGCCGAGCTCTCTGAGTTGGCGGAGCTCAACGAGGCGGCGCGGAGCTACCTCGGGATGGGCTACCACGGCACGACGCTCCCGCCCGTCATCCAGCGGAACGTGCTCGAGAATCCGGGCTGGTACACGCAGTACACACCCTACCAGGCCGAGATCGCCCAGGGACGGCTGGAGGCGCTCCTCAACTACCAGACGGTCGTCAGCGACCTGACGGGCCTGCCCGTCGCCAACGCCAGCCTGCTGGACGAGAGCACGGCCGCTGCCGAGGCCATGTCGATGTTCTTCGGCGCCTTCCGAGGCAAGCGGTCCCGGTTCGTCGTGGACGAGCGATGCCATCCGCAGACCATCGCTGTGGTGCGGATGCGCGCCGAGCCCCTCGGCATCACCGTGGACGTCACCGATGCCGCGGACGCCGACTACGACGACGGCACCATCGGCGCGCTCGTCCAGTACCCGACCACGGACGGCGAGATCGTGGACTACGCATCGCTCGCCGAGCGCGTCCACGAGACGAAGGGCTACCTCGCGGTCGCGACCGACCTGCTGGCGCTCACGCTCATCGAGGCGCCCGGCGTCTGGGGTGCCGACGTGGCCCTGGGCAGCAGCCAGCGATTCGGCGTGCCGATGGGCTTCGGAGGTCCGCACGCCGCGTTCTTCGCGACGACCGACAAATTCGCCCGCAAGATCCCGGGGCGGATCATCGGCGTGAGCCAGGACCGCCACGGCGATACCGCCCTGAGGATGGCACTCCAGACGCGCGAGCAGCACATCCGACGCGAGAAGGCCACCTCGAACATCTGCACCGCGCAGGTGCTGCTGGCCAACATCGCCGGGTTTTACGCCGTCTACCACGGCCGCGACGGGCTCCGCCAGATCGCCGCCTACGTCCACGGCCAAACGCGCCGGCTGGCGGAGGCGCTCGAGATCGCAGGCCACCGGGTCCTGCACGACGCGTTCTTCGACACGCTCCGCGTGCAGACCGCCGACGACCTGGACGCGGCGACGGTCGCACTCGACCAGTTCGGCATCAACCTCCGCCGCTACGCCGACGGGACGGTGGGCATCGCGCTCGACGAGACGGTCACCGACGCGGATCTCGCCGACCTCGTCGAGGCCTTCGGCGGGACGCAGCTGCCGGAGTCCGGCGATGAGGTCTATACCGGCCCGATGCCACGAGAGACCGGCTTCCTCGACCATCCGACGTTCGAGCGCTACCACTCCGAGCACGAGATGCTCCGCTACCTCAAGCGGCTGGAGAACAAAGACCTCTCGCTCGTCCACAGCATGATTCCCCTCGGGTCGTGCACGATGAAGCTCAACGCGACGGCCGAGATGATGCCGGTCACGTTCCCCGGCTTCGCCAACATCCACCCGTTCGCGCCCGACGCCCAGACCGAGGGCTACGAGGAGGTCATCGACACACTCGAAGAGTGGCTCGCCGAGATCACCGGCTTCGACGCCGTCTCGCTCCAGCCGAATTCGGGCGCGATGGGCGAGTACACCGGCCTGCTCACGATCCGCGCCTACCACCTGTCGAGGGGCGACACGGACCGCACGGTGTGCCTCATCCCGACGAGTGCCCACGGCACGAACCCTGCGTCGGCCGTGATGGCAGGCATGGACGTGGTGGCCGTGGCCGTCACCGACGACGGCGAGGTGGACATGGACGACCTGCGCGCCAAGGCCGAGGAGCACGCCGACCAGCTGGCGGCGCTCATGATCACGTACCCGAGCACGCACGGCGTCTTCGAGACCACCATCCGCGAGATGGCGGACGTGGTCCACGAGAACGGCGGCCTCGTCTACATGGACGGCGCCAACCTGAACGCGCAGGTCGGCCTCTGCCGGCCGGGCGACTTCGGGATGGACGTGTGCCACCTCAACCTGCACAAGACGTTCGCCATTCCGCACGGCGGCGGCGGCCCCGGCATGGGCCCCATCGGCGTGGTGGAGCGGCTGGCGCCGTTCCTGCCGGGCCATCCCATCGTGCCCACGGGCGGCGACGAGGCCATCGGGCCGGTCGCGGCGGCCCCGTACGGGAGCGCCCTCGTCGGGCTCATCTCGTGGGCTTACATCGCCATGATGGGCGCCAGCGGGCTCAAGCGCGCCTCGCAGGTCGCGATCCTGAACGCCAACTACATGGCCAAGCGGCTCGACGGCCACTACGACATCCTGTACCGCGGGCCCGGTGGCCTCGTCGCGCACGAGTTCATCCTGGACGTGCGGCCCTTCCAGACGGCTGGCGTCTCGTCCGAGGACATCGCCAAGCGGCTCATCGACTACGGCTTCCACGCGCCGACGATGTCGTGGCCCGTCGCAGGCACGCTGATGGTCGAGCCGACGGAGAGCGAGTCCAAGGAGGAGCTCGACCGGTTCTGCGACGCCATGATCGCGATCCGTACCGAGATCCAGGAGATCGAGATCGGCACGGCCGACGCCGAGGACAACGTGCTCGCCAACGCGCCGCACACGGCCGCCGAGGTCACCGCCGACGAGTGGACGCATCCGTACACGCGCCAGCAGGCCGCCTACCCGGCGCCGTGGAGCCGCGAGGCCAAGTTCTGGCCCACCGTCGGCCGCGTGGACAACGCCTACGGCGACCGCAACCTCGTCTGCTCCTGCCCGCCGATGGAGGACTACGCGTGACGCGCACGCTCCTGGCCCTGCTGGCGCTCGCCGCCAGCGGGTGCGCCTCGGCACCGCCAGCGGGGCCCGCCAGCCCAGACATCAGGGGCGAGTGGACGAGCGTCGACACGACCACTCAGACGTTCACGATGGGAGACGGCGAGGTCGTCGGATTCCGAACGCTCCTGATGCACCTGTCCATCTCAGACTCGACGTGGACCGAGACCAGTGTCGTGGACAGCGGCGAGCATGCGTCCGGGCCCGCCGGGTACAACGGCGGGCAGGTGACGTATGCGTACCGCGTCGTCGGCGACTCGATCGTGTTCGTCGATCCGCCCCTTGAGCTGACAGCCGGTACGGCCTCGGTCCGAGGGGACACGCTCACGGTCGCGGTCGACGTCTCGCAAGGGGAGGTCTCTCACTACCGCGAGGTCTACCGCCAGCGGTTCGTACGAAGTGAGCCGCTGCGCATCCCGCCGGAGATCCTCGGCTTCTGGGGAGGGCTCTCGAAGCCCGACGCTGCTGGCGTCCCGGCGGGCATCGCGTTCCAGTTCAACGCCGACGGCACGCTAGACAACGGCTGGGGCGAGCGCGATGGCTCGTTCGTCGTCGTCGGTCCCTACCTGATCCTGAAATCTGGGTACTCGTCGAACGTCGCCAGGATGGAGCTGGACCCTGCCGTCGAGGTTGAGCCCGGGGTCACGGTCCCGATTCTGAGACTGTACGAGAGAGCCGGCGACGATGAACCGCTGCTTCTCTACCGACGCTGATGTCGGCGCTCCTCGTGGACATGTGGCCGGGACGCTGGCCCTCCCCGCCGGAAACACCAGAGGCATCTCGGCTCCATCGTGTCGATCCGCAGAACGGTCGCCCTCATGCCTGACGCCCCCACACCCGACCCGCTGGCGGAGCCCTCCACCGACCACGAGACGCTGGAGGCCACGCCCGACGACGACCGCCAGCGGACGCCCTACCAGCCCGACGACGTCAGCATGAAGGTGCTCCTCGGCGCGCTGGTTCTTGGAGCGGCCGTTGGGATCGGCGTTCTCTTGCTGATTCTGCTGGTGTAGCCCGCTAGCTTGTCATGTCCCACCACGACATGACCATGACGCGACTCTCTGCGCTTGCGTTGGCGCTTCTCCTCGCTGGCTGCGCGACGGGCTACCACGGCCAGCGGTATACCGGCGGCTTCGAGGAGAGCTGGCAGAGCGAACGAACCGTGACCGTGCGCTTCGAAGGCAACGCGTACACCGCACCCGAACGGGCTGCCAAGTTCGCCCTGTTCCGCGCGTGCGAACTAACGCTGGACCGCGGCTTCTCTCACTTCCGCATCGCCGCCGATCAGGAGCGGGTCGACGAGCAGAGAACAACGACCGTCGAGACCTGGCTCACGGGGCAGCAGCGCGTCTCCCGAAAGCCCCGCGTGGAGCTGACGGTGGTCATGCTCGACGAGGACCGTGCGCGGGAGCTAGAGGAGAACGGCGCGCCCGTCGTCGACGCCAGGTTCTACGTCGAGCAGAACGCGCCCTCCGACATCCGCCGTCAAATCCTCGGCGAGTGATCCAGCGCTCGTTGCCTCCGCGATCGGGCGGGCTTCAAGAAGGCCGATATGCTCTACGAGTCGCCCGCTGGCGGCCGAGAGCCGTCAGCCGCCGATGCAGGCACATGTGGCGTCAGGCACGGCACAGCCGGTCTGGATGCCCGCTGCGTTAGGCTCCTCGAACGCGTCGATGCGGACCTCCAGCGACGGGCCCGCATCCGGCAACGTGAGCGCGTCGGCGATCCGGACCAGCTCCGCTTGGGCGTCCTCGGCGCTGGGGCCTACGCACGTCGTTTCCAGCACGTCTCGGGCCAGGCCCTCGCGCAACGCCTGCAACTCCACGGCGAACACGCCGCCGTCGGCCGAGGCGAACTGACGGAGGAGATCCGCATGGGCGCCTGACCCGAGCACGCTGTAGCCGCCGTAGTCCCACGTCTGCTCGACGTAGGACGGCCACCCACCGAGTTGCCCCTCAGCGATGTATGCCGAGGGATACACCGACGCCAGCAGGTCGAAGAACTCCATCGACCCCTCATCGCCAACATGCTCCGCTGCCAGCTTCCAATCGTCGATGGCGATGGCGAGCGACGGCATGGTGCACTCTGCTACACACGACGGCGAGAGGCCTGGCATTCCCAGATCCGCCTCCATGAAGGCCATCAGGTTATCCCACTCGGTATCGCCCATCGGGCCGAGGAGCGTCTGCTCCAATGCACGTGCCTGATCATAGACCGCCTTGAGCTCATCGCTCGAGGCAACGGCTCGGAATGCCCGGTCGTAGGCGACGACGGCTCGGACCGCTTCGACAGGGAACAGGGACGCGACGGCCTCCTCATCGAGCGGGGGTAGATCGAGCGCGTCCTGAGGCGTGCTCGTTTCGGGCGTGTCTGGCTCAGAGGCCACGGTCTCCGTGCCCGAGACACCGGGCACGACGGCAGGGTCCTCGGTTGCCGTGTTGGACGCACACGCTGCGAAGAGGAGAACCGAGAAGAGGAGCGAGAGACGAGACATCCGGAGCCGAGAGGAGCGGGCCGGAGTATAGCCGACAGGAGCCACGCAGGGTCTGCACCGCCCGGCCGTCGGCCTGGTCTGCTGGCGGAGAATCTCGGTGCGTGGTAGCCTGCTGCATGGACCGACCGCCCCTCGTCTACCGAATGCTGCGCCAGCTGGTGCGCGGCATCGTCCGGATGTTCTACCGGCGCGTCGAGGTCGAGGGTCGCGAGCACGTCCCGTCCGACCGCGGCGGCCTGTTCGTGGCGTGGCACCCGAACGGGCTCATCGACCCGGCGCTCATCCTGGCGACCTCGCCTCACCGCGTCGTGTTCGGCGCGCGCGACGGTCTTCTCCGGTGGCCCCTCGTCGGGCCGATCATGCGAGCACTGGGCACCGTTCCCATCTACCGGGCGCAGGACCAGGAGGGCATGAGTCCCGAGGAGCGGCGCGACGCCAACCGCGCGAGCCTCGGCGCGCTGGCGGACCAGATCGCCAGCGGGTCGTTCTCGGCGCTCTTCCCGGAGGGCGTCAGCCACGACGCGCCCCACCTGGCGGAGGTGCGGGCAGGCGCGGCACGCCTGTTCCTCCAGGCCGTCGAGCAAACGCCAGCGGGACAGCCACCGCCCGTCGTGATCCCCGTCGGGCTCCACTATGAGGACAAAGACGTCTTCCGGACCGATGTCCTCGTGGAGTTTCATCCCCCGCTGGCGGCCGTCGCGGCGGACGGCGACCGCCAGCAGCAGGCCCAGGCGCTGACGAAGCGGATCGAGGCAGCCCTGGTCGACGCCGTGCACCCCACGGCCGACTGGGCGCTCCACCGGCTCATGCACCGCGCGCGGACGCTGATCGGGGCGGAGGCCGCTGCGCGGCGTGGCGAGCGTCCCGCACCCGAGACCATCCGCTCCCGGGCCGAGGGCTTCGAGCAAATCTGGGCCGGCTACCAGGTGCATCACGAGGCCAGCCCGGAGACCATCGACACGCTGCGCCGCGACCTGACGCGCTACGACGACGGCCTGCGCACACTCGGCCTGACCGATGCCGACCTCGATCGCCCACCCCGCGTGGGCAGTCCCCTGGTCGTGATCGGCGCGCTGCTCCAGGCTGCTGCGGTGGCGCTCCTGCTGCCGCCGCTTCTGGCCCTCGGCGTAATCGTCAACGTGCCGCCGTACTGGCTTCTGAAAGGCGTCGCGTCGGTGGCGTCCTCGTCCGAGAAGGACACCGCCACCGTCAAGATCTTCGGCGGGCTGGTGCTGTTCCCGCTGGCGTGGGCGCTGGCCGGACTGGCCGCCGCGCTCGGCGTGGGCGTCGGGCTCGACCTTCCCGAGGCGCCCTGGGCGGTGGGCTTGCTGGTGGCCGCGCTGAGCGCCGCCGGTGGCGTCGCGGTCCTGTTCTACTCCGAGGTGGCTGTTGGCGCGTGGCGCGCGGTCCGGACGCGGGTCGCCCGCTGGCGACACCACCACCGGCTCGGCGGGCTGCGACGCCAGCGGGCCAACCTGCACGACCGGTTTCTCGCGTTGGCGGATGGCGTTCCGGCCGCCCAGGCCGCGGCGTGACCCTTTGGAGGGCCGTTTGGGAACGTATTCGCCTGATGATTGCCTGAGGGTTGACCGCCTGCCACCAGCTGGCGACTCGCCCGAATCAGCGATTCCAGGGCACCAGCAGCGCTTGGCGCAGAGGCCGAACGCATCAGCGGCGTGACGATGTCGGCAGGAGAACGGAGCTGCCTTCAGGACGCTAAACCGGCCGTCTAGCTTGGCCGATCAGAGGTCAGGGGGTGGCCTCTCGCCCTCTCGACTCGCGCTCTGTACACCCATGGACCGTCGCGCCTTCCTTTCTCGCCGGCCGGCACGCTACCGGCACGCTGCAGCCCACGCCACCCTCACGCCCTACACGGGCCCATGGACGGCCAGCCAGGCGACGCACCTCGTCCGCCGGACCCACTTCGGCGCGTCCCGTTCGGACACGGTCGCGGCCCTCGTGGCCGGATCGCCAGCGGGCGCCGTCGACGCGCTCATCCGGTCGGCCGAGCGACGGCCGCTGCCGGACACTCCAAACTGGGCGGGGTCCACGACCGGCAACGCCGGCACCAACATTCAGCGCCTCTACGAGTGGCAGCGGGGCTGGTACGCCGAGATGGCGCAGGGCGGCCTCCGCGAGAAGCTGGCGCTGCTCTGGCACGACCACTTCGCGACGGCCCAGTCGGTCTACGGCCAGGCGTCGTTCGCCGTCGACTACCTCAACTTCCTCCGCGAGCGCGCGGTCGGTCCCTTTCGGCCCCTCGTCGAGGGCATCGGGAAGCGACCGGCGATGCTCCGGTTCCTCGACAACGACCAGAACGAGGCGGGCAACCTCAATGAGAACTACGCCCGGGAGATCTTGGAGCTGTTCTCGATGGGCATCAACGGCCCCGACGGCCAGGCCAACTACACGCAACAGGACGTCGTCGAAGCCGCCCGCGCCCTGACGGGCTGGGTGGTGGACGAGTCCAGGATTCGGGGCCGCTTCCGGTCGGAGCGTCACGACGGCGGCCAGAAGACCATCTTCGGCCGGACAGGCGCCTGGGACCACGACGACCTCGTCGATCTCATCTTTCAGGAGCGGGCGCCAGCGGTGGCGCACTTCGTGGCGAGCAAGCTCTACGCGTGGTTCGTGCACCCGCTCACCAATGAGGGTGTGGTCACGGCGCTGGCAGGTGTTCTTCGCCAGACGGACTTCGACATCGGCCAGGCGCTCAGGGCCCTGCTCACGAGCGCTCACTTTTACGATGTCGCCGTCGTCGGCGCGCGGCTGAAGACGCCCATGGAACTGCTGGTCGGGCTCGGGCGCGAGCTCGGCATCACGCCGTCCCAGAACGTGCTGGAGCAGTTCCGCGTGGCGAGCCAGTCCATCGGCCAGGAGGTCCTGAACCCGCCGTCGGTCGAAGGCTGGGCGGGCTACGACGACCCTCTCGAATACCGCGGGTGGGTCACGACGGGGACGATCCCGGAGCGCCGAGGCATCGCCGCCGCCGCCATCTACGGCGATGGCCCGTTCCCGACCTACGACCCTCTGCCCCTGGTCGAGCAGGTGTCGGACCGGTTCGACCCGTACCGCCTCACGCGAGACCTCGCCGCTCACATGCTGGCGGTATCGATCACGGAGGCCGACGCCGACCGCATCGCGGAGGAGACCGTGCTCGATGGCGTCCCGACCTCCTACACGCGCCAGCAGCGCCAGGGCTTCTGGACTGAGATCGTGGTCTCGGCCGAGGGCGCCGCGCGCGACCGCCTGCGCCAGCTGCTCGCTGCCCTCGTCAACCTGCCCGAATACCAACTGGTGTGATGCGTGATGCGTGACGGGTTCTCTAGGCACCCTCACGGATCACGCATCGGCCCCAGAGACGCCGATCCCGCCCACAGCCGATGTGTGACCACCACCGCCCTTCTGCCCCCACCGAGGCCAGCTTCGAGATCCGGCCGCGCGCCATCTCACTCGACTTCGGCCGCGACCATGACCGAGACCACGCAGACTGGACCCGTCGCGACTTTCTGACCGGGGCCACGGCTGCCGCCGCTGGCGCCTTCGTGCTCGGGTCGGGCGCGCAAGCACGCACGGTCCGCGCGTCGTCGCACACGCCGCTGCTCCAGGCGCTCGGGAGGACCGAGACGGACCGCGTGCTCGTCATCATCCAGTTGGGAGGTGGCAACGACGGCCTCAACATGGTGGTGCCATACACGAGCGACGCCTACTACCGGCGGCGGCCGACGATCGGGCAGGCGCAGTCCTCGCTGATGACGCTCGACGGCGACTACGGGCTGAACGGCGTCATGGGCGGCCTCCAGACCCTGTGGGGCGACGGCGACCTGGCCGTGATCCACTCGGCTGGCTACCCCAACCACAGCCGAAGCCACTTCCGCTCGACTGACATCTGGGCATCGGCCTCCGATGCCAACGAGCAAGGCACGAGCGGCTGGACCGGACGCTACGTGGACCGTGCTTTTCCGGGACACGTCAACCAGCCGCTTCCCTACCCGGTGGCCATCCGGATCGGCGGCGCGTCGTCGCTGCTCGTTCGCGGCGCCGGCGGCGCGTTGGGCATGAGCTTCTCGAACCCGAACCAGTTCGACCGGCTCGCCCAGACCGGGCAGTTCTACGACGAGTCCAACGTGCCCAACACGCTCGCGGGCGGCGAGCTGCGGTTCGTCCGCGAGATCTACAACTCCGGCTTGCGGTACCGCGACGCCGTCTTCACCGCCAGCCAGGCCGGATCGAACGACGGCGAAGCCGGCTACCCAGGTGGCGGGCTGGCGTCGTCGCTGGCGAGTGTGGCCCGCCTCATCAAGGGCGGGCTGGCGTCGAGGATCTATGCCGTCTCGATCGGTGGCTTCGACACGCACTCGAACCAGCTCAACCGCCAGCCGCAGCTGCTGCGCCAAATCGCCGAGAGCGTCCGCGCCTTCTACGCCGACCTGGCCGCCGAGGGACGCCGCGTGCTGACGATGACGTTCTCGGAGTTCGGCCGCACCATCAGCCAGAACGGCGCCGCAGGCACCGACCACGCCGAGGCCTCGCCGATGCTGCTCTTCGGCGACGGCGTCGGCGGCGGGCTCTACGGCGACGGACCCGGCCCGGCCTTGGACGCCATGCCCACCAGCGGCGCACCGAATGCGCTTCCCATGTCGATCGACTTCCGGGACGTCTACGCCAGCGTGCTCGGCGACTGGTTCGGCCTGGAGGAGTCCGACACGCAGGGCGTCCTGGGCGGCGGCTTCTCCCCGCTGGCGGGCCTCGTGGCGAACCCACTCACCGTCGACGCCGGCCTTGGCCCCGAGGCCGACGGACTGCGCCTGGCCGTCGCGCCCAACCCGATCGCCAGCCGAGGCCGCGTGACCGTCTCGCTCGACGCGCCGACGCCCGCCACCGTCGAGGTCCTCGACCTCCAAGGCCGCGTCGTCCGCCTCCTCGCCGACGGGGCGCTTCCCGCTGGCGACACCGCGCTGCCCTTCGAAGCCGCCGACCTCGCCAGCGGGGTCTACCTGGTGCGCGTGCGCACGGCACGCACCGCCCACACTGCCACCGTCACCGTCGTCCGATGATGACCCGCATCTCGCTTCTCCTGATCGCCCTCCTGGTCCTGCCCGCGTGCGACGCCGTCATCGGCGACGACGGCGAAACCGTCGAGAGCTTCCCGGTTCTCTTCGACGGCCGGTGGGGCTTCATCGACGCCGAGGGCCGCCTCATCGCCCAGCCGCAGTACGACTTCGCCGACGAGGTCGTGGGCGGCCTCGCGGCCGTCCGCGTCGGGACCCAGTGGGGCTACGCCCGGCCGGACGGCTCGCTCGCCATCGACCCGGTGTTCGTGGCTGCGGGCCGGTTCGAGGACCGGCTGGCGCCCGTGCGCACGACCGACTCCAGGTGGACCTACATCGAGGAAAACGGCACGCGCATCGCCGAGTCGGGCTTCGACAGCGCCGAGTCATTCTCCGACGGACGGGCTGCCGTCCGCCGCGGCTTCCTCTGGGGCTACCTGGACGAGGATGGCGCCATCGCCGTCGAGCCGCAGTTCGCCGCCGCCGGGCCCTTCGTATCCGGGCTGGCGCCGGTGCAGACGACCGAGGGCTGGCAGTACATCAACCGCGGTGGCGAGGTAGCCTTCGGGGGCGCCTTCGACGAGGCCGGTCCCTTCTCCGACGACGGACTGGCACCGGTCCGCGAGGCCGGGAGCGAGGTGTGGAAGTACATCGACCGGGACGGCCAGATCGCCATCAACTCGACGTTCGAGGCAGCGGGCTCCTTCGTGGAGGGTGTTGCCGCGGTTCGCGTCGAGGGCCGTGCCGCCTTCATCGAGACCGATGGCTCCTACCTCGTGGTGCCCAAGCTGGCCGAAGCGGGCGACTTCTCCGAAGGGCGTGCCGCCGTCCGATTCAACAACCGCTGGACCTACATCCGCCGCGACGACGGCCTGATCGTGACCAGCCCGGCCTTCTCCTCGGCCCGGCCCTTCCGCGGCGGGCTCGGCCAGGTCACGACCGGCTCCGGCGACAACCTCCGCATCGGCTACATCGACCGCGAGGGCGTGACCGTGTGGGAGCCCACCCGGTAGCTCTGCCTCCGACCGCCAGCGGGGCTGGCGACATCTGACATGACCATGCGCGCACTTCCTCTCCTTCTCGCCCTCACGTTTCTCGTCGGCTGCGATGCCTTCCGTAGCGACGGCGGCGGCTCCGATGACACGAGCGAGCGCCTCTTCCCGGCGCGGCAGAATGGTGACCGTGTCCTGATCGACAAGACGGGCCGCGTCGTCGTGGACCTCGACGGCTACAACGCTGTTCGTGCCGGAGCCGAGGGCCTGACGCCGGCGCGCCACCGGCCCGGTGGCCGCAACACGTGGGACTTCTTCGATGCCAACGGAGAGGTGGCCTTCTCCGTCGTCGCCGACGAGGCGTACGCGCCCAGCGAGGGCCGCGTCCGCGTCAAGATCGACGGCAAGTGGGCCTTCGTCGATACCGAGGGGTCCTTCCTCATCAACCCGTACCTCAACGACGCGCGCGACCTCTCCGACGGCCGCGCCCGCGTCAAGACGACGGGCTGGCAGTGGGGCTTCATGGACGCCAGCGGGACCGTTGTCGTGGAGCCGGAGTTCGGATCGCTCCGGGACCTGTCCGACGGTCGCGCGCGGTTCGAGTCGGACGACAAGTACGGCTACATCGACCGGGACGGCCAGATCGTCATCGAGGCGGTCTACGACGATGCCCGCGACTTCGCCGACGGCCGCGCGGCGGTCCGCCAGGGCCAGCGGTGGTTCTACATCGACACGGACAACCAGCGCGCGCTCGGAAGCGCCACGTTCATCTCCGCTGGCGACTACGGTGAGGGGCTGGCGCCCGTCCGCGTCGAGAACCGCTGGGAGTACGTCGATGACAGCGGCACGCGCCAGATCGACCCTCAGTTCGATACGGCACGCGCCTTCGTGGGCGGCCGCGCGGCCGTCGAGATCGACGGGGCGTGGACGTTCGTGAGGCCCGACGGGACGCTGATCACCCCGGCCCAGTTCGATGAGGTCGCTGACTTCGCTGGCGGGCTGGCGGCCGTCGTCGTCGACGAGAAGACGGGCTACATCGACGAGGAGGGCACGATGGTCTGGCTTCCCCGCGACTAGGAGCCCGACGCGCGATCCGGCAATCCTCCACCGCCGGTGCCCCGGGGCTGGGCGAACAGCCCAATCTCGTAGTGCGGCACGCCGGTGGACGGCTCGTCGATGTACGGCGGCATCTGGACCGGCGCGTACCCCGGATGCGCGACGCGGACGGCATACGTCGAGAGCACAACTGCCCCCAGGGAGAACCTTCCATAGCGATCGGTCCGCGCCGGACGGTAGCGATTCTGACGGCATGAGGCAGGCTCTTCGACAGACTCACACTCGAGAAGGATCACGCGTGCGCCGACGACCGGCTCCCCCGTGTCGAGATCCACAACGCGGCCGGTCGCCGTCCTCCATGACGCCTGCGCGTGGACCGGGGCCAAGAGAGCGAGCAGGCCGACAACAGAGAGGACGCGCATGAGCGACTAGCGGAGGTGGTTCTCCAAGAATCAGGTTCCGCTCTCCGCTCGCGTTCGCCAGCCGTACCGTTTTGCTGGACACTGCCAACGAAACGGGCGGCGAAGCGCGGTGCCTCGCCGCCCGCTGGCGGAGCGTCCTGCTGGCGCTCTAGCCGTTCCAGGGGATGAAGTGGAACATGTGGGTTAGGTCCGAGTGGCCACCCTCGATGCGCGTCATCGGGTCGGCGCCGGGCGCCTGGCGGCCCTGGGGCACGATAGCCCCGTCGCTCACCTCGAAGGTCGCCGTCCGCGTCGTGAGGATGTTACCTCGGATGTTCGAGAGCGTCGGGTTGTCCTCGACGTCCTTGTGGTTGAACGTCTCGACGGTCACGGTGTAGGTGCCATCCTCCAGGTCCTCCATCTCGATGTTCTCGCCCCGCTGGCGGCTGTTGTTCGGGTCGAGGTTGGCCTCCGGCCAATAGTTGAGGGCCGTCACCTCGATCGAGTTCCACCACGGCGTCGCCTCGTAGACCATGCCGCCGATGCCGCTGTTAGCGTCGAAGTTCGGGCCGCGGTCGTAGTACCAGTCGTTGGACGGCATCCGCCAGACGGGCTCACCGTCGCGCTCGACCAGGACCATGTAGCCGATCTCGCTGCTCCGGTCGCGCTCGAAGCCGACGGTCCGGTCGAAGAACATGAGCGAGACCGGGCTGACGGTGTTGCCGCGCGGCACCTTGACCGTCAGGAACTCGCCCCAGGGGCCGTCGACGGCCCACTTGGAGCCTGTCGCGTACGGATCGTCGCTGGTGATGGCCGTGACCGTGATCGGGAGGCGGTAGAACGGCTCGCCGTCGATCAGCCACTCGACCGTGTAGTCGCCCGCCCCGGTGTTCCTGAGGTTGAGGCCCTCCGTGTCCGACGAGTTCTGGAATGGGCCGTTGCCAACGGGGCGCGTGTCCAGGGCCGCCCGGGCGACCTCGCTCCCGCTGGCGTCGAGGTAGCGGATTTCGAAGGGCGTTCCCTCGTACGACTTGTACCCGTCGCTGTTGGGGAGGAACGCGAAGCTGTGGGCGTCGAAGAACCAGAGGCGGGCGTTGCCCCAGTACACCGACCCCGGTGCGGCGTGGAGCAACTCCGTCATGCTGGGAGCCGGCGTGGGCTGGGCGGATACAGGAACGAGGGTCGCGACGGCGAGAGCAGCCGCGAGGAATGAGTGTCGGTACATGATGGCGTGAGGGTGTGGATGTGGGGGCCTGGATCTCCGGCCCACCCCTCCGTGCGGAAGCCACGATCGAAGGGGGACATCGCCGTCTCCGCCGTGCTGCCGATTGGCCCCTCTGCTCTACATTGACCGTCGGTTCCTGGCCTTCCCATGTCCTCGGACACCCCAGCCGCCAGCCCGGTCACCCAGCTTCTTCTGGAGGACGCTGGCAGGCCTGACCTCGTCGACCGCCTGATGCCGCTCGTGTACGACGAGCTGCGGCACCTCGCCCGGAGCCAGCTGCGACGCGAGCAGGGCCCCGCGACCCTCCGGACGACGGAGTTGGTCCACGAGGCGTATTCCAAGCTCGTCGCCGGCAGTCGCGTCCCGGCCGACAGCAAGGCGCACTTCTTCGGCGCCGCCGCCCGGGCCATGCGCCAGGTGCTCGTGGACCGCGCACGCGCGCGGACCGCCAAGAAGCGCCCGCCGTCCGGTGGCCGCGTCACCATCGACGACCTCCAGCTGGCGGACGCCGCCGACGCCGAGGCCACGGACATCCTGGCCATCCACACGGCTCTCGAACAGCTCGCGGAGATCGACCCCCGGGCCGCGCGCGTCGTCGAGCTTCGCTACTTCGGAGGCCTCACCGTGTCAGAATCCGCCGAGGTGCTGGGCGTCACCGACCGGACCGTTAAGCGCGACTGGCGAGCCGCCCGGTTGTGGCTCTTCCGAGCCATGGAGTCGTGACAGAGGCGGGCGGCACGGACCGGCCTGCCGGGGGCCGCGTCCCCTCAGGGCCCGACCCTGCGCATGGGGGGGTGTCCACCGATCCGCCCGTGTCCGCCCCCGACCCTACGCTCTGGCTTACGCTCCGCCGCATCATCGACCTCGTCGACGAGGCGCCAGCGGAGGACCGAGACGACGTGCTCCTCCGCGAGTGCAAGCGCTCGGACGGAACGCTCGACGAAGCGCTTCTGGCCGAGGCGCGCGCGCTCCTGGCCATCGACATGGAGGCCGACGGCTTCCTGTCGGAGGCCGCTGCCGATCGTGCCGTCCACCTGCTCACCGAAGGCGGCCCCGACGTCGCGGGCGAGCGCGTGGGCCCGTGGGAGGTAATCGAGCTACTCGGCGAGGGCGGCATGGGGGCCGTCTACCGTGCTCGCCGTGCCGACGGGGCCTACGACCAGAACGTGGCCCTCAAGATGATCGGGCGCGGGCTGGCGCCGCCGACGCTGCTGGACCGGTTCCGCCTCGAACGGCAGATCCTGGCTGGGCTGCGCCACCCGAACGTGAGCCGCCTGCTCGACGGTGGGCTCTCGGATGCCGGCCAGCCCTACTTCGCGATGGAACTCGTCGAGGGCGAGCCGATCACCGACTACGTCGAGCGGCGCCAGCTGGACACCGAGGCCCGCGTCCGGCTCTTCCGACAGGTGACCGACGCCGTCGCCTACGCCCACCGCCGGCTCGTCGTCCACCGAGACCTCAAGCCCTCCAACGTCCTGGTGGCCGAGGACGCCAAGGGCCGTCCGCGCGCGACGCTGCTCGACTTCGGCATCGCCAAGCTGCTCGACGACGACGGCGAGCTCCAGACGCGGACCGGCGGAGCGCTGACGCCCGAGTACGCCGCACCGGAGCAGATCTCCGGCGGCGAGATCACGACGGCCACGGACGTCTACGCGCTGGGTGTTCTCCTCTACGAGCTCCTGTCCGGCCGCCGGCCACACGAGACGGCGGGGCTCAGCCCGACCGCCACGGAGCAGGCCCTCCAGACGCTCCCGCCGCCGCCGACCGCCGCCAGCGGGCAGCGCGTGTCCGACCTCGACGCCGTCGTGCTCAAGGCGCTGGCGCCGGAGGCCGACCGCCGCTACCCCTCCGCCGACGCCTTCGGCGACGACCTCGACAGCTTCCTGGGCGGCCTCCCCGTGCAGGCCAAGGCGCCAACCGCGGTGTACCGCATCCAGACCTTCGTGCGGCGGCACCCCGCTGGCGTGGCGATGGCCGCTGCCCTCGCCCTGCTCCTGGTCGGGTTCAGCGTCGTCACGGCGACGCAGGCACGCCGGCTGGCGGACGAGCGCGACCGCGCCGAGACCGAGGCCCGAAAGTCCGAGGAGGTCGCCACGTTCTTGGGCAACCTGTTCGACGTCTCCAACCCGCTCTCCCCGCAGGCCGTCCGCGGCGACACGCTGACGGCGCGCACCATCCTCGCGCGCGGCGCCGACCGCATCGAAACCGACCTCGCCGACGATCCGGCGGTCCAGGTGGAGATGATGGAACGCATCGGTCTCGTCTACACCAACCTCGGCCTGTACGACGAGGCCGAAGCGCTCCTCGACACCGCTCTCACCCGGAGCCAGGGCGCCTTTGGAGACGAGTCGCCTGAAGCGTCTCAGATTCTCCTCTCTCTCGGTCAGCACTGGCACGAGCGGGGCGAGTACGAGCAATCTGCTGCGCTCTACCGACAGTCGCTGGACATCCGCCAGCTGGCGCTCGGCGGAGACCACGAGAGCACAGCCGAGACCCAGCACTACCTCGGCGTTACGCTCAAGGACCTCGGCGAGCTCGACGAGTCGGAAGCGCTCCTTCGCGACGCCCTCGTCACACGTCGAGCGGTCCTGGGGGATACGTCCCTCCAGGTGGCCTACACGCTCAACAGCCTCGGCAACGTGCTTCGGCTCCAGGAGCGGCTGGGCGAGGCGAATGAGGCCTTCGCCGAGGTACTCGCGATCCGCCGCGACCGGCTCGGATCGGACCACCCGTCGACGGCCGTGACCATCAGCAACCTGGCGCTGGCCCTCCGCGACGAGGAGCGGTTCGACGAGGCCGAGCCGTTGCTTCGCGAATCGCTCGGGCACTTCCGGCGTGAACTCGGCGAGGAGCACCTCTACGTCGCCATCGGGCTCAACAACCTCGCCGACACCCTGATGAAGCAGGACAAGGACGGCGAGGCCGAGCCCCTGCTCAGGGACGCCATCGCGATGATGCAGAGCCTCCACCCGGACGGCCACCCGGCCACGGCGCTCATGGAGGACAAGCTCGGCGGCGCCCTCGTGGCCCTCACCCGCTACAACGAGGCGGAGCCGATCCTCCAGCGCTCGCACGCGGCCATCCTGGAGACGTTCGGGCCGGAGCACGCCTACACCACCACCTCACGGGAGCGCCTCGCGGCACTGGACAACAGACCCACCCCATGAGGCAGCCAGAGGCGGAGGCGCAGACGGCACTCCTCCACCCTGTACTTTGGATCTGAGCCGTCCCGGGCTCTCATTCCTTACCCGTCCCCACATCCCATGATGTCTAGCTTTTTCGAGTTCGTGTTTGCTGCTGCCGAGGACCTACAGGACTGGTGGAGGTAGGACGTCTAGGCTGCGAACAAGCCGGAGCGGTTTGACCTGGAAGCGTGAGGGCTGTCTCCTGGCCCACGAGACGGGGCTCGACGTTGCCTGATATGCCTCACCACCAGCCTTCCTGCCTTCGCAGCCCGCTGGTGAGGGTCATCGGCGGCTGCCGGTAGCCCGCCCGACCGCTGGCGTTGGGACAGAAGCCTGCGTGATGATGGCAGCCGCCGCCAGCGGTGTGTGGTTGAGCGTGCGAATGTTTTAGCCTTCGACTGGAACGCCCTTGGAGGTATCCTCTGGGCAGGTTCCATCCGTCGTTTTCTCTCGATGCCCCGTTTGCTTCTCGCCTGTCTGTGCGCCGCTGCCCTCGCCGCCAGCGGGTGTTCTGGTGGTGCCCAGGTCACGCCTCCACCACCACCGCCCGCAACCGCCTCGGCCCCGGACGAGGACAAGTTCGCCGAGGCCGTCGAGTCCAGCATGCGCATGGACGGCCTGTTCACGGTCTACCAGGACTCGACCAAGGGATCGCTCATGATGGCGATCCACCCCGACCAGCTGGACCAGGAGTTCATCTACTTCACGCATGTCGTGGACGGCGCCCCGATCGGGGGGCATTTCCGCGGTCAGTTCCGCGACAACAGTGTGTTCACCATCCAGCGTCGGTTCGACACGCTGGAGTTCGTGGAGGAGAACACGTCGTTCTCGTTCGACGACGGCAATGCGATCTCGCGTGCGGCGGCGGCCAACATCGCCCCGGCGATCCTCGCCGTCGAGGACATCGTGGCCGAGGACGACAGCACCGGCATGATCCTCATCAAGGCCGACGGCCTGTTCCTCACCGAGGCCCTCGCGCGCGTCAAGCCGCCGCCCTTCCCCGGCCGGCCGCCGACGGCGTTCCGACTCGGCAACCTGAGCCGCGACAAGACCGCGATCGTCGAGGTTCGGAACTACCCGGAGAACACGGACGCGATCGTCCGCTACGTCTACGACAACCCGAACGCGCTCAACGGCGGCGGCGCGGCGGTCACCGATGCTCGCTCGGTCGCCGTGATGTTCCAGCACAGCCTGATCGCGATGCCGGAGAACGGGTTCGAGCCGCTCATGGACGACCCGCGCGTGGGCTACTTCACAACGCAGGTGACCGACCTCACCAGCACCTCGTCGACGCCGTTCAAGGACCTCGTGCACCGCTGGCACCTGGAGGCAGGCGGCGAGCCGCTCGTGTGGTGGATCGAGAACACGACGCCCGTGGAGTATCGCGACACCATCCGCGACGCTGCGCTGCGGTGGAACGAGTCGTTCGAGGCGGCAGGCCTGCCCGGCATCGTGGAGGTGCGCGTCCAGCCCGACGACGCGGACTGGGACGCCGGCGACATCCGCTACAACGTGCTGCGCTGGACGTCCTCGCCCACGCCGCCGTTCGGCGGCTACGGGCCGTCGTTCGTCAACCCGCGCACCGGCCAGATCCTCGGCGCCGACGTGATGCTGGAGTACTCCTTCCTCACGAATCGCATGCGGGCCAACGAGCTGTTCGAGACGGCCGCCATCTCGTGGGGTGAGGCCGACATGAACGAAACGTTCGACCACACGTGCTCGGCGGGCCTCCGCCTCCAGTCACAGCTCCTGTTCGGGATGAGCGCGCTCGCCGCCAGCGGGGCCACGGAGCGGGAGATGTCTAGGCTGGTCGAGCACGGCATCTACTACCTCGTGCTGCACGAGATCGGCCACACGCTGGGGCTCAACCACAACATGATGGCGAGCCAGATGCTCACGCCGGAGCAGACGACGGACCGGCAGCTCACAACCGAAGGCGCACTGATGGGCTCCGTGATGGACTATCCCGCCGTCAACATCGCCGCGCCGGGGCACAGCCAGGGCGCCTACTACATCACGCGGCCCGGACCTTATGACACCTGGGCCATCCAGTTCGCCTACGCCGATCTCTCTGACACCGAGCGGGACGCCCTGCTGGCGCGCTCGGCCGAGCCCCAGCTGGCGTTCGGCAACGACGCCGATGACATGCGGGCGCCGGGCAAGGCCATCGACCCGCGCATCAACATCTTCGACCTGTCCAGCGACGCGCTCGCCTACGGGGAGGGACGCCTGGACCTCGTCGAGCAGACGTTCGACGGCCTCCGCCAGCGGGTGACGACCGAGGGCGAGAGCTACCAGGACCTCTACCAGGCCTACCTCATCCTGACGGGCGAGATGCGCAACCAGATGAACGTCGCCAGCCGCTATGTGGGTGGCGTCTACATGGATCGCGCGATGGTCGGCCAGCCGGGTGGGACCCAGCCGTTCACGCCGGTCCCGCGGGAGGAGCAGGAGCGAGCCATGACGCTTCTCGGAGAGCGCCTCTTCGCTCCGGACGCGTTCGACGCCGCTGGCGACGTCTACGCCTACCTCGCGCGCCAGCGGCGCGGGTTCCAATCCGGACGCCAGGACCCGGCGATCCACGCTCGCGCCCTTGGCATCCAGCGCGGCGTGCTGGCGCACCTGATCCACCCGAGCACGGTCCAGCGGATCACCGACACGCGGCTCTACGGCAACGAGTATCCGCTCACGGACATGATGAACGACCTCACGACGGCCATCTTCGAGGCCGACCTTCGAGGCGACGTCAACACGTTCCGACAGAACCTCCAGGTGGAGTACGTAAACGGGCTGGTGAGCGTCTTCCAGGACGAAAACAACCGCTACGACTCCATCACCCAGAGCACGGCACTGGCCCAGCTTCAGCGCCTGGAGACGCTCATGGATCGACGCAGCGGAAACGCTGAGACGCGGGCGCACCGTCAGCATCTCCGCTTCGTGATCGAGCAGGCTCTGGACGCGGACTGATCCGACGTTCAGGCTGTCCACTGCGCGCCGCCGCCTCATCTCGGGCCGGCGGCGCGCCTGTTCTGGCAGAGGGCGCCTGCCCGCCAGGGAAGACCACGGGGCGAGGACAACCTGAGCGCCAGCGGGCCGTAGCGGGCGGAACTTCCCGAGCGACCTTTCCCGAGCGACCTCATGTCCCCACGAACGGCAGCCATCATCGGCGGTGGGATCGGCGGTCTCAGCACCGCTATCGCCCTCCGACAGATCGGAATCGAGGCGACGGTCTACGAGCGCGCACCCGTCCTCGGCGAGGCGGGCGCCGGAATCAGCTTGTGGCCCAACGCGACGCGTGCCCTGCGCCAGCTGGGAGTCCTGGACCGGGTCCTCGACACGGCAGGACCTATCGCAGCACTGAGCGTCCGCCACCCGGTGGGACGCACATTGCTCCGGGCGCCCATCGACACCACGGACGCGCCAGCGGTGTGCGTGTACCGCCCGCACCTCATCGATGCCCTGCGGTCAGCGCTTCCGCCCGAGGCGCTTCGGACCGGTCGCCCGCTGGCGGAGGTCACGGGCGACGGGCGGCTCCGGTTCGCGAACGGGTCCAAGGTCGACGCGGATCTCGTGGTGGGCGCCGACGGCATCCGGTCGACCGTGCGTCGGTTCGTGACCGGGTCGGACGAGGCGCCGGTGTACCGAGGCTATCCCGTCTGGCGCGGCATCGGGCCGCTGCCGTCGTCGTTCGTCCCTGGAGAGATCGCGGAGACGTGGGGCGACGGTCTCCGCTTCGGCCTTCTCGACGTTGGAGACGGGCGGGCGTACTGGTACGCGACGGCGTCTCGCCCCCAGGGCAGCGACCTGCCGACGGCCGAGGCGCGCAGGCAGGTCGTGCTCGACACGTTCGCCCGTTGGCACGCACCGATCGAGGAGGTGGTGACCTCCACGCCAGCGGAGGCGGTCCTCTACGGCGACACGTTCGATCTCCCGCCGCTTCGGGGGTGGCGTCGAGGGCGTACCGTTCTGATCGGCGACGCTGCGCATCCGACAACGCCCAACCTCGGGCAGGGCGGCGGCATGGCGATCGAAGATGCCGTCGCGCTGGCGGTCCACCTTCGCCGTCGGCCCCTTGACGACGCACTCGACGCATTCGAGCGAGCGCGGTACCGCCGCACCGCCCGGGTGACGAGGGAATCGCTGTGGACCGGCAGGCTCGGGCAAGCCCACGGCCCGGTGGCCCGGCTCCGGGACCTCGCCACCCGTCTGACGCCGGGCGCAGCCTACGCCCGGCGCTCGCGCTGGCTGTTCGCCTACGACGCGACGGCCTGACCGCTGGCGGTGCGCCAGCGGAGTGGTCTTAGCAGCAGCTCGTGCCTGCTGGCGCATCGCCAGTCGCAGGCGCCGGCTCACAGTCGAACAGGCCGAAGTGCTGGCTTCGGTCGCCGAGAACCTCGAAGAAGCGGCCGTAGCGCGTGTTCTCGACCATCGCCGCGGAGTTGCCACAGACGAGCATGGGGCGATTCTTCTCGAACAGGTGGTGGTCGTCCAGGAGAAACGCATGGCGCTGTCCCTCGATGCCGCCGCGGTAGATGGCCACCTGGCCATAGTCCTCGCAGCGGTCCTCGATGAGGCGCGGCAGCTTGAACGCGCGGATCGTGCGCGAGACGAAGCGGGCATTGCCGAGCTTGTCCGCCAGCGACTTGTCCTCGACGTCGATGGGGCCCTCGGAGACGGTCCGCACGTCGGCCCAGCCGAGGTCTGCCATGAGGCGTCGGAAGTCTTCGGTGTAGAGGGCACCGCCGAGGCACTCACCCACGAGAACCGGGTCGCGGCGCACCTCCTCCGAGAGGCGACGGTCCACGAACACGTCCGAGATGTACAGCTCGCCGCCGGGCTTGAGCACGCGCGTGATCTCGCGGAAGGCGGCGGCCTTGTCGGGGACCAGGTTGAGGACGCAGTTCGAGATCACGACATCGACGCTGCCGTCCTCGACGCCAGCAGAGGCTAGGTCCTCGATCAGTCCGAGGTGGAACTCGGTCGTCGGCGCGGGGTGGCCGAGTGCCTCGGCGACTGTAGCGCGGTGGCGCTGGGCGACTTCGACCTGGCCCTCGGTCATGTCGATCCCAATCACACGGCCGTCCGGACCCGCCAGCGCCGCGGCGACGAAGGCGTCGCGCCCAGTACCGCAGCCGAGATCGAGGATCGTACACCCATCCAGGGCCGGAGGGATCGGCGACCCGCAGCCGTAAAACTTGGTGAGCACCTCGTCCGGGAGAAGCGACAGGATCGGCTTGTGATGCTCGGGGACGGCCTCGTCAGAGCAGCAGGCGCTGGTTTTGAGGTCGTCCGAGGTCGAGAGCGTCTCGCCGTAGTACTCGCGGACGTGGTCGTGGGTGAGGGTGGTGTCCATCAACAGGAGGAAGGGGAGGCGTGGAAGATCGTCGTTCCGCGCGGCCGATCTCTTTCCTCGGGCACTCCGTCGGACCCTCCCCCTACGCCGTCGCCACGCCGACGATGTGCGGGGCGACGATCCCCGCTGGCACGCGAACTCGCTGCACCTGGACATCCGAGAACCCGGCCTCGCGGATGCTCTGCTCGGTGTCCTGGTCGGGCCGGCACCCGTCGGCGATCCATCCCCACGGCTGGCGCAAGGCGCGCTGCACCCCCCGAAGCAGCGTGCCCGGGTCTGCCGCGACGTGCTCGACGAACACGAACCGGCCACCGGGGCGAAGCACGCGGCGGATCTCCGCGAGCGACTGGCGCACGTCGTCCACGGAGCACAGCACGAGCGTGCTCACGACGGCGTCGGCGGCGCCGTCCTCGACGGGCAGCGCCTCTGCGACAGCGCCGACCCACTCCAGGTCCAGCCCACGCGCCTCAGCAGCCTCCTCCAGACGCGACTCGAAGTGGACGTTCGGCTCGATCGCGATCCAGCGGGCGCCAGCGGGCAGGTAGCGGGCGGTCGGCCCGGCGCCGGCGCCGATCTCGACGACGACCGGCGGCTGACCAGCCCGTCCCTCGATGCCACCCATCAGCTGGCGGAGGTGGTCTCCGTAGGCGCGTTGGTGGGCGCCGTCGGCGTGGGCGAGCGACCACGCGAAGAGGCGCTTTCTCAGGCCGTCCCGGACCTCCCGAGAGCCCGCCTGCGTTGCTGTGATCCCTTCACCTTCCCCACGTTTCATGGCCATCGCCAAAATCATCGAAGTGTCCGCCGTCTCAGACCAGAGTTTCGACGACGCGGTTCGATCCGCATACAGCGAAGTCTCGCGAACGGTCCGCGACGTCCAGAGCGTCTACGTCCAGGACTTCATCTACGAGCCTGGACCCGAGCACGCCGGCCGCTTCCGCGTCCACTGCAAGGTGACGTTCATCGTCGGCGGCGGCGACGACGACTAGCGCCCGCCAGCTGAAAACCTGCGCCCCGTCGGCTCCCCGCTGGCGGGGCGCAGTGCGTCGTGGCGACGGCCGAGACATGCGCGAGCCTCACGGGTAGCCGAGCACGAGTCCCGGATCGCCAGCGGGCCTAGAGCGAGTCCGCTGGCGCCAGGGAGGCATCGGGCGCGAGGCCGTCGTCCGGGGCGAGGTCTGGCTCGTCCGGTCGGAGCGTGGCGTCGGGCGTGAGGTCGCCGTCGGTCTGGACGGGGTCGATGCCTTCGATGGTTTCCGGCGGAGGCTCCGGGCCGCATGCGGAGATCATCAGGACGGCGACAGCGAGAACGCGCATGGCGGAGGAGGCTAGTCCGTTCCTAACGGAACCTAGGACAGCACGTTCCAGATGAGGCGCACGGCGACCACGAACGCGAACGCGGCGAAGCTCAGGCGCACCGCCCGGACGTTGATCCGGTGGGAGGTGGCCACGCCCAGCCTCGCTGTGACGACAGCTGGCAGGGCGAGCGCCGCCGCGGACCGCCATCCGACATACCCGAGTGCGCCATCTGGGACGGGTGCTCCTTGTCCGAGGACGGCGTAGGTGATTACGCCAGCGATCGTGATGAGGACGATCGACGCCAGCGACGTGCCCGACGCCACGCGCATCGGGAGCCGAATGAGCCCGTTGAACAGCGGCACCAGCACCACGCCCCCGCCGACCCCCGCCAGCGCGGCGACCGTCCCGGCAGCACCACCCGTCGCAGCCAACCCGAGGATGCTCTGGCGCGGCTCGACCCCCTCGATCGCATTCGGCTGGTTCCTGCCTCGGATCATCCGCACGACGACCGCCAGCAGGAGGACCGACAGCGTAATCTGGAAGGCGCGCTTGTCGTACCACGGCTGTGTGGCCACGAACCGGCCGACCAGGACCACAGCGATCGTCGCAAAGCCACCTGCTGTGAGCGCCACGCGTTTGTCCACGGCTCCCGCCTTCAGCTGAGCGACGGCGCCCGACGAGGCCGCCGCGAACGTGCAGAGCAGGCTGGACCCGAGCGTGAGGGGTGTCAGGACGGGGTCCTCGACGCCCGCAGCCTGGTACGCAAAGAAGAGCACCGGGCCGAAGATGACTCCTCCACCGACCCCCACCAGGCCGGCGATGAACCCGCCGAGAGCGCCAGCGGCGAGAAGGACGGGGAGCATCGGCAGTCGGGAGCGGCGAAGCTAGCCTCCGACGGTGAGCGCTCGCAGGCCTCAGTCGGACCGTTGCCCGATCGAGAACGGAGTCAGACGCCAGCGGAGGGGGCAGGCGGCATGGCAATGCGCGGCTCTGCCTTGAGGGTTTCCAGCTCCACCTCGACGCCCTCGACCGCGTCGTTGGCGTCGAACAGCACCAGGACGCGCCCCTCATCGAGGCGGACCTGCTGGCGCAAGCCCTCCACGCCTTCCGCCAGCGGGACCACCCGGCGCCCTTCGGGATCGGCGATGAACAGGGTGCGGGCGTCCGCTGGCGTCAGCTCGTCGTCGCTGTTGGTGTCTTCCTCCACGACCTCGAAGAGGAACGCTTGCACAGCCAGGCTGTCGCGAACCGGGTCGTCGCTCAGGATGGCACGCGGCGCCCCGTCGAAAAGCCAGCGGCCCTCGCGGCCGTCCAGGTCGTAGAACAGGACGTTGACGCCGTAGCCAGGACTGTAGCCGTCGCTGATCGACGTGCGGCTGTTGCTCTGGCCCGACCCACCCAGGGTAGCACGGAGGTGTCGCGTTCCGTCGACCTGTTGAAACGGACCGAGGCGAAGGTCGCGAGTGTCGTTGGCTGCGTCGGCAGCACAGCCGGCGATGAGCAGGGGAAGACCAAGTAGAAGGACGCGCATGGAGTGGCCAGCGGTGGAGTGCGCAAGATCGACCGGTTCAGACCCGCGTCTATGGGCTTAACGACCCAATCGGCGAGACGTCTCGGTGGGGTCCATCAGGAGGCGTCGTGCCTCGGTCACGACGGGGTCCTCCGCGAGCGCCGCGACCGTCTGGGCCTGCTGCCCGACGTATCGGGAGAGGATCTCGTCGCGAAGGCGCGCGCGGAGGCGCTCGGCATGTCGGTCGAAGTCGCGCGCTTTCTCGTCGGCGATGGCGCGGCGCAGGGCTTCCACTTCGCGAGAGGCATCGTACCCGGCGCTCGTCAGGTCAGCAGCCAGCGCATCCGCGGCCCGCTCAGCGGCGGTGCGGTAGTCGACGCCCTCGCTCTCGACGAATCGGCGGAAGCGGTCGAGCACGTCGCCGTCGACGCGGAAGTCTGTGGGGAGGTCGGGCGTCTCCGACGCGAACCGGTTGGCGAAGCGGAGGAAGGCTGCCGAGCGGGTCAGCGCCTGCTCTAGCTCGCTCGGCGGGCCCAGCGAGACGGGCACGTCGGGCTCGATCCCAACGCCACTCCGGACGTCTCGTCCGGCGTCCGTCTGGAACACGCGACCATCGCCAGCGGAGCTCGCATCTTCGCCCTGGACGTACCGAAGCGACTGGATTTCGCGACCGGACGGGGTGGTGTAGCGGCTGACGGTGATCTTGAGCGCCGTCCCGAACGGCATCGGGCGGACAACCTGCACGAGGCCCTTGCCGAACGTCGTCTCGCCGACGACGAGGCCGCGGTCCATGTCCTGGAGCGCCCCCGCCAGGATCTCGCTCGCCGAGGCGCTGACGCCGTCGACCAGGACAGAGACCGGCAGGTCGGGGTAGCGCGGAGGCTCCTGCGTCACGTAGGTCTGGTCGGTCCCGGTGGCCCGGCCGCGCGTCTGCACGACGGCGGTCCCCGCGGGAACGAACAGCCCGACGATCTCGACGGCCTCTTCCAGCAGGCCGCCGCCGTTGCCGCGCAGGTCGATGAGCACGCCGCTCAAGCCACCATCCTCCGACAGCGCCTCCACGGCCTCGGCCACCTGGTCTGCCGCGCCGCGCCGGAACTGGGCCAGGCGCACGTACCCGATGGCATCGGCCGGATCGCCCAGGCGACCCGAGTAGA
This sequence comes from Bacteroidota bacterium, assembly GCA_038744895.1. Lineage (GTDB taxonomy): Bacteria > Bacteroidota > Rhodothermia > Rhodothermales > Rubricoccaceae > Rubrivirga. The sequence goes on from JBCDLV010000004.1 coordinate 31,361, forward strand.
CCACGTCGACCGGCGGCTCCCCAGTCCGGACGAGCACAAACTGGAGCGCCTCGGTCTCGCCCTCACGCTCCACATCGAGGGCCACCGACGAGCCCGGCTGGCCGCGCAGGAGCCCGTTGGCCCGGCTGGCGCCCAGCGTCTCAGCATCTTGTCCCGCCAGCCGGACGACGGCGTCGCCAGGGCGAAGTCCCTGCTGCTCGGCGTCGGAGCCGTCGGCTATGCTCGTGATTACCAGGCGGCCCGCGCGCTCCCCGACGATGACGCCCACACCGCCCACGTCGCCGCCCTGCTGGAGCCTGCTGGCGGTCGCCGTGGCCTCGTCATAGAAGACCGTGTAGGGGTCCAGCGCCTCGGTCATGGATCCGATCCCGGTTCGCATCAGCGCCTCCGGGTCGAGGGCATCGACGTACTCCGCGGCGAGCGTTTGGTAGACGCGGCCGTAGACCTCGAAGCTCTTGCGGAGCGCGAAGAAGTCCTGAGCGCCAGCGGGTACCGCCAGCGGGCAGGCGATGAGAAGGGTGAGAACGGCGTGGCGCATGTGGAGACGGTCGGGGCCGCAGGCTAACGACGCGTCGCGCGTGTCCCGTGCGCTACCGTCGATGGTATTCCTGAAGCGACCCATCGACAGGGCGATCGTCGAGGTACAGGCGGCCTCCGGAGATGCCGGCGATCACGCCGCGACCGCCCATGACCAGCTCAGAGGCGTACTCGGTCTGCACGACCTGGTATGTCTCCGTCTCGATGATCTGATCGCCGATGGTGACCGTCACCATCCCATTCTCGGAGAACACGAGGGTCTCCTGTCCCTCGCGAGCACGCCGCGTCTCGGGAGGTCCCATCTGCCCGGACGATGTGAGGTAGACCAGCTCCCATGTCCCCAGCAGCGCCTCTTCGCTAAGCCGCAGGTCGAAGACATCGACGTCGCGAAGAGACGTGGACGAGGTGCAGCCAGCGAAGGCAACCATAGCGGCGACGGCAGCAACACGGATCATGGTCAGCCTGGGGGGTCAACGATGATAGGTGCCCCTATCGAGCGCAGGCGCTGAGCGCCTAATCGGCAGCACGGTCGGCGCGCCCTCTGCGGAGCGACCGGGCGACCGCCAGCAGGGGCACGCCGAACACGAACCCCAGCGGGAGGCACAGCCCGGAGAAGAGCATCCACCGGCGCAGCAGCGCCTCCGGCGCCAGCGGGTCCTCGGCGATCGACGCCAGCGTGCCCGTGACGAGGGCGCCGAGAAGCGCGGCCATCCCGAGCGTCGCCGCGACGGCGGGCAGAATCGCGCGAAGCCAGGCGACCATGCGCGCTACGCCGTCGGTGGGCCTGCTGGCGTCGCGTCCCGCTGGCGCTGGGCCTCGGCGTGGCCCTCGTCGGCGGCCAGCTCGCGCTCGCGGCGGCGCTCGACGATGCCGGTCAGCCAGATCGACAGCTCGAAGAGGCCCAGCAGCGGGACCGCCATCAGCATCTGGCTCCACGGGTCTGGCGGCGTCAGGAAGGCGGCCATGACCAGGATCGCGACGAGCGCGTAGCGGCGGCCCGACCGCAGGAGGGCCTGCGTCAGCACGCCCACCTTGGCCAGGATCACGACCACGACCGGCAGTTCGAACAGCAGGCCCGCGCCGAATGCCCACGTCAGGAGCATCGAGAAGTAGCGCGTGATGTCGAACTCGTTGATGATCGCGTCCGAGATCTGGAAGTTGGCGAAGAACTGGAGCGCGATCGGCGCGATCACCAGATAGCCGAAGGAGACGCCGACGGCGAAAAAGAACGACGCGAAGGCCGCGGCGAACCGGAGCCCCTTCTTCTCGTCCGGGTAGAGCCCTGGCTCGATGAACCTCCAGATCTGGTACACCACCGCTGGCGACGCGATCACCACGCCAGCGGCGACGACGGTGCCGAAGAAGGCGAAGAACTGGCCCGTGACGGTCCGGTTTTGCAGCACCAGGTCCACGGCGTCCAGCCGCAGCACGTCGTACATGAAGAACGTCTCCCGCGTCGGCCCGAGCAGGAGCACATCCACGATCCAGCCCGCGAAGAACAGGCAGGCGACCACGCTGACCAAGATGGCCGCCAGGGCCTTCAGGATGTGCCAGCGGAGCTCCTCCAGGTGGTCCAGAAAGGGCATCTCGCCCGAATCTGGGGTCTGGTGGGCCGGGGCCGCATAGACCGGCGCCGGCGGCGGCATCTGGTCCAGCCGGATCGGGTCGGACGTGCCGTCGCCGCTGGGCGGGGCCGCCCGCTTGGCCGAGCGCGAGCGCCAGACGTCCACGGCGTCAGGCGGTGTCGCCCGTCGTAACCGCTCGGGCGTTCTCGCGCAGGTTGAGCTCCAATAGCGACTCCACCCACAGGCCCTCAGCCTCCAAGCGCGTCCGCCCGCCGCTCCAGGTGAAGTTGAACAGCGTCATGACGCCGGCCACCTCGAACCCGTCGCTCCGGAGGAGGGCCGCCGCGCGGGCTGCGCTCCGCCCGCTGTTGAGGATGTCGTCCATGAGCGCCACCGGCCGCTGGCGGTCCAGGGGCCCTTCGACGAGGCGGCGGCGGCCATACGCCTTGCGGCGCTCGCGGATGAAGCCGCCCCGGAACGGGCGGTCGGGTGTCCCATGCGTGAGCACAGCCGTGACCAGCGGGAAAGCGCCGTACCCGAACCCGGCCACCTGGTCGATGTCGCGTGCCCGGAGGCGCTCGGCCAGGACCTCGCCGGCTTCGGCGAACACCTCGCCATCCAGCATCGGCGTCCGCGTGTCGAGCAACCATCCGATGGGCTGCCCGCGCGGGTCGGTGATGGCCTCGTCCTCGCGGCGCACGAGGGCGCGCTGGTAGAGCGTGTGCCCCAGCTTGGCGAGGGCCGACTCCGGAACAGAGCTGTAATCGTTGGGCATGAGAGTCGGCGGGGCGTTTGGG